>CALLAV010000099.1 GCA_938001995.1 uncultured Amylibacter sp.
CTCGATCTGCGGCCCGAAAACAGTCTGATCAAATATTGTGTCGACCAAGGGCACACGGTTTTCGTGATTTCATGGGTGAACCCAGATGCAGACTATGCGGATTGCGGTTTTGACACCTATCTAGAAGAGGGCCTGCTGACCGCAATCGACACCGTGCTTGACATCACGGGCGAAGACTCACTGAATGTCGCGGCTTATTGTATCGGCGGCACGCTTTTGGCCTGTGCGGCGGCTTACCTGACCGAGATCGGCGAAGAAGCCAAACTGAACAAAGCCACATTCTTTACCACAATGACTGATTTCCGCGAGCCAGGGGAACTCGGCAACTTTCTGGAACCCGGGTTTTTGAAAGGGATCGAGGCGCAAGTGGCCGACACGGGCTACCTTGAGTCCTATTTCATGTCGCGCACCTTTAGCTATCTGCGTGCCAAGGACCTTGTTTATGCGCCCGCCGTACGGTCCTACATGATGGGCGAAGCCCCCCCTGCGTTTGATTTGCTGCAGTGGAATGCGGACAGCACCAATCTGCCCGGTCGCATGGCGGTAGAGTATCTGGCCAAGCTGTATGTGGACAATGAGCTGTTCAAAGGGGAATTCGAACTGCTGGGCAAAAAACTGCGCCTTGCAGCGATTGAAACCCCCATTTTTGCTGTCTCTACTATCCAAGATCACATCGCCCCGTGGCAAAGCACCTTTCGCGGATTGGCCAAGCTGCGCGGTGAGCGGACATTCATCCTGTCCGAAAGCGGGCATATTGCGGGTATCGTCAATCCCGCATCAAAAAACAAATACGGACATTGGTTTAACGACGAACCGCCGCGCGATCCTGAATTCTGGTTGGAAACCGCGAGTTTCGTAAAGGAAAGCTGGTGGCATAAATGGTCCGCTTGGCTGGCAAAAGACGACGAAATGGCCACCAAAGCGCGCAAGATCGGGTCCAAAGCCCATCCTGCGATTGAACCTGCCCCAGGAAGTTATGTTTTAAAACCAGGCGTTTAAACGATTTATGCTGCATTGCAGCATTTTAATCTTGCAATGCCGCAGTGCAGCATATATATCTCTGTTCATCGGAAGCACTAATGCTTCTAACGAAATTCATGATCAGAGGATCAAAACAATGGCTAAACAAGACTTCGACTTCGCAAAAGCAACTGAAGAGTTCTTTGGCGCATTCAAAATGGACACAAAAATGTTCGACGACGCAGCGAAAAATGTAGCTGAGTTCAACCAGAAGCTCAGCAAAATCGCTCTCGAAACTGCAAAGAAAAACGCAGAGCTGACAAACGCATGGACAGCCGAAACGCTGAAATCCGTTGAAGCAGCGAACAAGATCCAAAAAGACCCTTCTGCTTACGCAACAGTAGCGTCTGAATTTGCTTCTGCACACGCTCAAGCAATGCCGGAAAAACTGTCTGCTTACGCAGAAGTTGCTAAAGCTGCCCAACTGGAAGCTGTTGAATTGTTCGTTGCCGCTGGCAAAGACGTTCAAGCTGAAGTTGTTGCTGCAACCAAAGAAGTAGCTGCAAAAACAAAAGCTGCTTAAGCGATCTAAAAAGTAGGTTTTCGTCCTCCCCGAAAACCACTTATTTAAGGGCTGCCCTCACGGGCGGCCCTTTTCCGTTTCGGCTTTTCTCTTTGTAATGCCTAATAATTACGCTACGGTGCAGCATTGCAGTGCAGTTGAGGGACCAAATGGCCGATCCAATCTTGATTAACCGCTACGCCAGCCGTCGGTTGTACAACACCCAAACCAGCGAATACGTCACGCTGGATGAGATTTCCGAACTGATCAAACAAGGTCACGACGTTGAGATCCGCGACCGCAAATCAGGCGAAGACCTCACCCGTCAATTCCTGCTCCAAATCATCACAGAACAAGAAAGCAAAGGCGAAAACGTGTTGCCTGTCAACGTGTTAACCGGACTTGTGCGATCCTACAGCACGGCGGCGCAGGGCATGTTGCCTGATTTTCTGTCTCATTCTTATGAAATGTTTGCAGAACAGCAGGCCTCCATGATGGAAAAGATTCCGGGAATGGGCGCTGCGGGAAGTTGGCAAAAACAACAGGCGGACATGATGAAATCCATGATGGCTGCGTGGATGCCGCAAGTGCAAAATCCAGTTGCTGCATCGCCGAAAGAAACCTCCGAGCCAGAGGCCGAATCCCAAGAACTTTCTGCCGTAAAACAGCAACTGGCAGAGCTGATGAAGAAAGTGGACGGGCTATAATATGAAACTGAACGTCTATTTGGCAGGCGAAATTCACACCTCTTGGCGTGAAGAGATCATCGCCGCCTGTACTGCCCAAAACCTCGATGTTTCCTTCACCGCCCCCGTCACAGACCACGCCGCATCCGATGACTGCGGCGTTGCAATCATGGGCGAAGAACCGAACAAATTCTGGCACGACAGCAAGGGCGCAAACCTCAATTCCATGCGCACCCGCAAAGCGATCAAAGACGCTGACATCGTTGTGGTCCGCTTTGGTGAAAAATACAAACAATGGAACGCCGCGTTTGACGCAGGTTTCGCCCATGCGCTCGGCAAATCTGTGATCGTTTTGCAAATGGAAGAGCATAATCACGCCTTAAAAGAGGTCGATGCCGCCGCCCAAGCGGTTTGTTACTCCTCAGAAGAAGTTGCGCAATGTTTGACCTACATCCTTAAAGGCACGCTGCCCTAACATGCGCGCATTGCTACAACGTGTAACCAGCGGGTCCGTTTCGGTGGACGGCAAAGTCATCGGTGAAACAGGCGCTGGCCTTGTTATCCTCGCCTGTGCCATGCAAGGCGACACTGAAGAAAATGTCGCTGCAATTGCCAAAAAGATCGTGAACTTGCGCATTTTCAAAGATGACGACGCCCGCATGAACCGCTCCTTGCTCGACACGGGTGGCGGCGCGTTGATCATCAGCCAATTCACACTGGCAGCGGACACGTCACGGGGCAATCGACCAGGATTCTCGGCCGCTGCGGCACCAGATGAGGGAGAAAAGCTCTACGATCTGCTATGTGAAACAATTGCGGGATACGGCGTGAATGTCGGCAAAGGCCAATTCGGTGGAGACATGCAGGTCAGCCTTGTGAACGACGGCCCCGTCACGATCTGGGTCGAAAAGTAGCTAGAGTTTTTCGCGCAAAACGCATGC
>CALLAV010000100.1 GCA_938001995.1 uncultured Amylibacter sp.
CCACTTCCTGCAATTTCGCAAACTCAAACTTAGAAAGGTGGTGACCCCACATGCAGGTATCGGTTCGTGACAACAATGTCGATCAGGCGCTTCGTGCCCTGAAGAAGAAACTGCAACGTGAAGGCGTTTTCCGTGAAATGAAGCTTCGGCAGCATTACGAAAAACCTTCCGTTAAAAAAGCCCGTGAAAAGGCCGAAGCAGTGCGTCGCGCGCGCAAGCTCGCACGCAAGAAACTTCAGCGTGAAGGTATGCTCTAGGGTTTCCTAGAACACCTGATGACCGAAAAGGTCTTTGAAACCCTCGAGCTTGCTCGGGGGTTTTGCTTTTTGGGGGGTGCTCAGGCGCTTCCGCCTTCGCTTGACAGCATGCGCGGATCAATGCCGACAACGTCCATCGCGGCCTTCCATTTACCGTCATGATCGTCTGAAAATACCAATCCCGCGTTCGCATCACAGGTCAGCCAGCCATTTTCACGGATCTCGTCTTCCAATTGACCCGGCCCCCAACCCGCATAGCCGAGCGCAAGCAAACAGCTTTCGGGCCCATGCCCTTGCGAGATATCTTCGAGGATATCGAGGGTGGCGGTCATGCCGAACATATCGTTCACGTTCAACGTCGCATCTTGCGCCTCGTAATCGCGTGAATGCAGAACAAATCCACGCCCATGTTCCACAGGCCCGCCATAGTGAACGTCGATGCCCTCAATGGGGCGTTCGGCCTTAATATCAAGTTGTTCTAGCAAGTCGCCAAAGTTCAAATCCGCAGCAGGCTTGTTCACAATCAGCCCCATCGCGCCGTCACCAGAGTGGGCACAAAGATAGACAACGGATCGGTTGAAACGCGGGTCCCCCATGGACGGCATGGCAATCAAAAGTTTGCCATCTAAATGCTGTGCTTCTGCATCAAAAGGATTCATGGGAAACGCTATACCTCGGTTAAATTGTGTGCGGCGCATTGGGGTGTTTTGCTTGGCACACCCCGAGCGGCACATTGAACTGCATAGCAATAAAGATGATCCTGATCTGCGTTTGTTTCAACCCCTGACACGGCCCATCACACAACCATCGCCGAAAAGTGACTTTTCCTTTGGCAGGTCAGCCCATATCTTAGGCATCAGCCAACAAAAGAATGCTCCCTGTAATGTTTAAACGATTCCTTTTCCTTTTTTGCGCCATCCTGTGTGCACCCATTGCGGCGTTTGCGCAGCAGTACAACATTCAAAATGTTGCGCGGCTCGATATCCTTCCAGGCTATCCAACGCAGAACGGTCACATGATCGCCGCCCATATCCAATTGCGCGACGGATGGAAGACCTACTGGCGTGCTCCGGGGGGCAATGGCATCCCACCTGTGTTCGACTGGACAGGATCAAAAAACGTGCGAGCCGTGTCTTTCCATTGGCCCGAACCAACAATTTTTAAGGATGCAGGGGGGCAAACGCTCGGATATAAATCTGAATTGGTCTTGCCAATCGGCGTCACACCCCAAAAAGCGGGTCAGCCAATTTCCCTGAAAGGTGAAGTCACTTTCGGGGTGTGTGAAGTCGTTTGCATCCCGGTGCGTGCAAAATTCTCGCTTAACGTGGCGGGCACAGATGCCGCCAGTCAAAAAGCCATTCGCGCAGCACTCGCCCAACAACCCAAAACCGCCAAGGCCGCCGGCGTGCGGTCCATAAGCTGCCAGATCAAACCGATCAAAGACGGCTTTCATCTGACGGCAACGATCAAAACCCGCAGTTCCATGCCTGCCGATACGTTTACAGTGTTTGAATTTCCCCACCCAGAAGTTTGGGTGGAACAGGATCGCACGTTTACAAGCGGGACGACACTGACGGCGAGCGCAAATTTGTATGCTTACGGCGACACGCCCTTGATCTTGGATCGCAGCAAAATCACCATGACGTTGCTAGGGGGCAACCGCGCCATTGAACTGCGCGGCTGCCCGTCTTAATCAAACTTAGCTAAAGGTTTCGCTAACATCGGACTGACCCAAAGGGTGCGGCCCGTATTCGTTGTCCCCTTTGTCGCCCTCGATGATGTACCAGTACAACAAAACGAAGATCCCGATCCCTGTCAGTGCAATCAACTGCCACCAGCCAGAACGACCGTGATCATGCAAGCGACGGGTCGCGACAAAAAGGCTCGGCAGAAGCGTAGCCAAAGACCACAGCGGGTTCAGGGCGACCATGCCCAAAACACCGTCAATTGTGGATGTCACAAGCGAAACGATGATCGAAAACAACGTCCACCACCAATATTCAGACCGCAGCGCGCGGCCATTCCAATCAACATATTTGCTAAAAACCGTTTTTACGGCTGTCATAAAGTCCATGAGTTGTCCCCTTATAATAGACAGTGCGATTCTATTGAAAATGAGACTCGGTTCAACCCCAACCGTGATCTTAGCGGAATACGTCGCTCATATTGTCGACATTGTCTGCCAGCGGATGGGGGCCATAATCGTTGTCCCCTTTGTCCCCTTCAATAATGAACCAATAGAGCAGCACAAAAATCCCGATGATCGTGAAGGCAATCAATTGCCACCAACCTGTGCGTCCAACATCATGAAGGCGGCGTGTGCCAACAAAGATGCTTGGCAGAAACGTTGCGAGCGAGAAGAGCAACTCGAAAACACCCGTATCTTCCCAGCTGGACCCGAAGAAAAGGCTGTCAAACGCGCCCATTACAAAGCTCGCCACAATGGTGAACAGCATCCACCACCAAAATTCAGACCGAAGCGCCCGTCCATTGTAATCCACGTATTTCTGAAAACACGTTTTAATCGCCGTCATAAAATCCATTGTTCTAATCCCTTCGTTTATAAGGGATTACTGGGCGATTACGGGATTGGCTTCAACCCTTTTTGCCAATCTTGGGCTCGGTCCCTGCAATAATCCGCCCGATGTTTGTGCGGTGGCTCCACCAGATCAACGCGGCCAAAACGATCGTTAGGGCGATACCTACAGGGTAGCCGAAAAGGAAACACCAAATAGGCGTGCAAAGGGATGCAATCAGGGCCGAAGCCGAAGATATCCGCCCGATCACTGCCGCTGCCAGCCACGTCATACAGGCCGCAAAACCCACGGGAAAAGCAAGTGCGAGCAACAAACCAAGGAACGTCGCAACGCCTTTGCCACCCTGAAATTTCAGCCACACAGGGAACAGATGCCCTAAAAACGCTGCTAGTCCAGCAATCTGTGCCGCCGCCTCGCCAAACAGGGCCCGCGCGACCAAAACCGCAACCGCGCCCTTGCCTGCATCAAACGCCAAGGTCAGGAATGCCGCCGTTTTATTGCCTGTGCGCAAAACATTCGTCGCGCCAATATTGCCCGACCCAATGTCACGTAAATTGCCCAGCCCCATGACCTTTGCCAGCACCATCCCAAACGGAATGGACCCCAGCAAATAGCCACAAAGCGCGACCAGCAGCCCTTGCATCAAAGTGATATCAATCTCTGGCATAAACGTCTTTCCCAGCCACAAAGGTGCGCAACACTGCACCCTGCATCCGACGTTCATCAAACGGCGTGTTTTTGCAGCGCGATTTAAGCGCATAGCG
>CALLAV010000101.1 GCA_938001995.1 uncultured Amylibacter sp.
GGCGCAAGCGAAAGCGCGGTTGGATGCGAGTTTGCCTGGGCGCCCCTTGGAGGCGTTGGAAGATGGGCTTTCAATTGGGTCGAATGATGCGGGTGCGCGGTTCTTATGGGCGCGGCACTTGGAAAAAATGGCGACACTGGCGCGCGGATCAAAAGCCGCGAAACCGCACGTGCGGCTGGCGAAACGGGACCCTTGGGCGTTTCGTCTAATTGCAGTGTTTTTGTTTGCAGGCGCAGTGTTGTTTGGGCGCTCTGACCCTGTTCAGTCTTTAGTTGATAGCTTGCAGGCTGATGCGCCTTTGGTTGCAGCCGGGCCAAGCTGGGAGGGTTGGGCAGAGCCACCTGCCTATACAGGTAAACCTGCGGTCTATTTGAATGATGTTGAAGCAGGGACCAAGTTGAGCCTGCCAGAAGGCACGCGTGTTACCTTGCGGGTTTACGGTACGCTCGACGGGACAGCGTTTTCGGAAACTGTGTCCGGCGGCGATCCGATTGCGTTGAATGCGGATGACGGTGGTTTTGCCGAAGCGACGTTTGAAATTGCGAAGACGGGTCAGATTTCACTGACGCCGCCGCAAGGATCAGATGCGAAGTTTGATATCAAAGTGATCGAGGATGCAGATCCGCAGGTGGCGCTGACGGGTGATATCACGCGGACCTTACAAGGTGCGTTGCAGATGCCGTTCGAAGCGCGCGATGATTATGGCGTGGTTGGCGGATCCGTGATCATCACACTCGCGCTTAATTCTGTTGATCGGCGCCATGGTTTGGCACTAGAGCCAGAGCCGCGTGACACGGTGGAGCTGGATTTACCGATGCCGTTCACGCGCAAGACGACATCTTTTGAAGAAACCATCATTGAGGATTTGGCCGAACATCCTTGGGCGGGTTTACCTGTGACGATCACAATGATTGTACGCGATGAGTTGGGGCAAACGGGCGAGGTTGTGCCCGAGGTGGGGCCGATGCCAGGCAAGCGGTTTTTTGATACTTTGGCCGCAGCGATAGCCGAACAGCGGCGCGATTTGTTGTGGAACCGCGAAAATGCGGCGCGGATTACGATGATCCTGAAAGCAGTAACGCACGATCCAGAAACTGCGTTTGAGCGGCGGGGGGAGAAACCATATTTGATGATCCGCACAGCGTTGCGGAGGTTGCAGTATAATGCGGATGCGCCGCTGAGCGATGAAGTGCGGGACGAGGTTGCGGAGTTGTTGTGGAAAGCCGCGCTGTTGATCGAAGACGGTGATTTGGCTGACGCACGCGAACGGTTGAAGCGCGCGCAAGAACGCCTGTCCGAGGCGATGAAAAATGGCGCGACCAAGCAAGAAATCGAAGAATTAATGAACGAGTTGCGACAGGCCACGCGCGAATATATGCGCCAGTTGGCCGAAGAACAGCGCAACAATCCGGATCGCCAGCAAGCTCAGAACGGCGAACAGCAATCCATGTCGCAAGACCAGTTGCAGGAAATGATGGATCGCATCCAAGAGCTGATGGAGCAAGGCCGCATGGCCGAGGCCCAAGAACTGATGGAACAACTCCAACAGATGATGGAAAACATGCGCGTCACCGAAAGCCAGAATGGCCAAGGTGGTGAAAACCAAGAAGCGATGGAAGGTCTGAGCGATACGCTGCGCGAGCAGCAAGATCTGGCAGATGACACCTACCGCGAGCTGCAAGAGCAATACGAACAGAACCGCCAGCAAGGTCAGCAGCAGCAAGGCCAGCAGCAGGGTCAGCAACAAGGCCAACAACAGCAGGGCAACCAACAGGGCCAACAGCAAGGCGAAGGCAACCAGCAAGGTCAGCAGCAAGGCCGAAACCAGCAGCAAGGCCAGCAAGAGGGTGAAGGCGAGGGCCAAGGTCAGGCACAGAACCAGCAGGGCCAAGGTCAGAACGGACAGCGGCAGAATGGCCAAGGCATGAGCCCCGGTCAGCTGGCCGATCGCCAGCGTGCGTTGCGCGAAATGCTAGAACGCCAGCAGGGTGAGTTTGGCCAGAATGGCGTAGACGGCGGCGAGGAATTTGCAGACAGCCTTGGCGAAGCGCAGCGGCAAATGGAAGAGGCGGAACGGAATTTGGAAGAGGGGAACTCTTCTGGTGCGCTCGACAATCAGGCCGATGCTATGGAAGCGTTGCGCGAAGGTATGCGCCAGTTAGGCGAGGCACAGCGTCAGGCGCAATCCCAGCAGCAGGGCCAGCAAGGCACGCAACCCGGTCAACGGCAAGGCGAGCAGCGTGACCCGTTAGGGCGGCCTCTGTCGCAGGGTGGCAATGTAGAAACCAACGAACGTCTGGTCCCGACCGAGGAGCAGTACCGTCGCTCTCGTGAAGTGATGGACGAAATCCGCCGCCGTTCGGGTGATCGCGCACGGCCTTCGATTGAGTTGGATTATCTGAAACGGTTGTTGGATCGATTTTAAGCGCGAACCCTGACGTAATCGCAAGGTTCGGGTCGAAGCCCAGAGGACTGGATCGTATTTTGTTTGAAGTGAGATCAAACAAAGGACCAGATCATGACATTTCAAATTCACGCGCTCCCCGAAGGGGATTTCCAGAAATACTTTGCAATGAGCGAAGCGGAATTGTCCGCGCATAATGCCCAAATTCACGAAGTAACATCAAAGCCAAATGCGCCGTGTCGTGTGCGTTTGGAAGACGCAGAAATCGGCGAGCGTGTGGTTCTGGTGAACTATGAACACCAGCCTGCGGACAGCCCGTATCGGTCCAGTCACGCAGTTTATGTCTCCGAGGGCGCGGTTCAGGCGACCCCGATGATCGGCGAAGTGCCCGAGTCGCTGGCTGTCCGAACGCTGTCGGTGCGCGGTTTCGACAGGCGTGATTGCATCCACGCAGCCGACATCGTTGACGGCACAGATTTGGCTAATCGCCTAGATTCGCTTTTTGCAGACGATGCAGTGGACTACGCCCATGTTCATTACGCGCAACGCGGGTGCTTTGCAGCAAAGGTAACGCGGGCGTAATTCAACCCAGTAGCCCGTTTATTAAACCCCGTATGCCGTCGATTGCGGCGGCGTATGGGTCCAACACATAGGCAGCTGGCGGCAATGCGGCCACCAGTTGCGGGCGCAAAACATAAAGCGCGATCAGCAAGGCAATAATGAAAAGCGTCCAGATAAACGCACGGCGGAACCCGCCTTTGCTTGCCTTGGTAATCTCTTCTTCATGGGCCTCGCGCATTTCACGGTCACGGCGTCGCGGTTCTTCGCTTTCCGAGCGTAGGGACGCGTCCAATTCGTCTACGTCCGGCAACATCGCCTTGCGGTCGGCCTTTGGACGGCGGTTCGGGTCCGCTTTGCGATCCGTGTCTACGGCTGCGGCAATGTCTTCTTCGACGTCGGGCAGATCTATCTTGTCCGCTACATCGTCCATCGCATCATCAATGGCAGACGCAATGTCATCCGCTGGTAGGTCGGGGGCTTCGGTCGGTTTCGGAGCCTCGTCAAACCCAGGCAAAGTGCGCGCACGGGTGCGTGCGCCAGATGCGCGTGGACGTGTCATACCAACAGCGGCGGCAACCCCAGTAGCGGCAGCAGCTGCGGTCGCAACGCTTGCAATCGAACTGTCGTCATCTTCAACGTCTTCTGAAACATCCTCGGAACGGTCTTCAACCACGTCATCTGACGTGCCGCCAGACAAACCACTGAGCGCAGCGGCAAGGTCTGCCTCTGCTTCGTCTATGTCCTCTTCGACGGTGTCTTCGATGTCATCCGCAACGTCTTGGGCGGCATCTTGGGCGGCGTCTTCAACATCAGCAGCTGCGCCGTCCGCGCGATAGGCGTGGCGTGTGCCGTCCTCTTCGTCGTCAAAGTCATCATCGTCTTCTTCAGCGATGTCATCTGCCCCCCTGATATCGAGCGCGGCGGACAATGCGGCGGCATCAAATTCGGGCGCGTCGTATTCGGGTTCGCTGTCTTGATCGTCGTCCAAAGCCTCTTCGATATCATCAATGATTTCGTCTGCCGCTTCTGTTGCGTCTTCAGTGACCGTTTCAATCGGATCGTCTGGCGGCAAGTTTGGTTCGTATTCTGATGTCTCAGATTGCTCCGCACCAATGTCGTTCAACTGACTACGGATGGCGTCAAGGTCTGCTAAGGGATCAAAGCCGGGGTCGGCTTCAACGTCTTCGAAATCCTCTGACGCATCCTCGGACAGGTCTTCAGGTTCCTCTTCTACATGCGCATCCAAAAAGGCGTCTAGTTCGTCAAGAACGGGTTCCGCATCTTCGGCTTCATCGTCATCAAATGCCGATTTCATCGCTTCACCGTCGCCATCCAACGCGTCTGCTGCTGCCGCGTCCAATTGATCGCGCGCAGAGGCAAAGGCCGCTTCGGAACGAAGCACATCGAGCACGTCTTCGTTTACGGGTGGGACAGGGATGTTGGTGGCAGGTTCATCGTCGTCGTCATCTAGATCGTCGAAGTCGTTATCAAGATCTTCTTCAAGATTGTCGAACTCGTCGTCGATGTCCTCAAAATCGTCTGGCGTTTTTGCGGCGTCCGCATCAGGACCAGTACCACGGTCAGAATAAAAGCTGGCCTCGGATTTGCCATCAAGATCATCAAACACGCCACGATCTTCTTCCTCGGGCACGTCTGTATCGTCCGCTGTGGGCAGCATTTCAATATAGTCTTGGAACCAGATGTTTTCACAATTCGCACATTGAACCTCGCGGCCCGTTTCTGGAATTGCACTCTCATCTACTTCGTACTGCGCGACACATCTTGGGCATACTATTCGCATGGCACCCTCTCGCTCGTTTTTATTATCGCCAATCCACCCTTAGCGAATCAGTCTTTTTTATAGTTTTAGCGGCGGAATCCCGCGTTTCCAAGCTTCTGTTCCATTTTGTAAAGATTGCATGTTTGTGTGTGATGCGCGAAAAGATGCAAAACGAGGCATCAAGCAGAAGGCAGGGCAGAGTTTGATCGAGCTGAAAAACGCAGGCTTTACCTATGGTGGGCGGGATATTCTGAGCGAAATGACGCTGCGATTGCAGCCAGGGTCGTTCCACTTTCTGACGGGACCATCGGGATCTGGCAAAACTACGCTGCTGAATTTGTGTTATCAAGCGCTGCTGCCAACCACAGGTATGGTGCGCATTTTCGAACAGGACGTGCGGGCCATGACCCGCGACGACATCGCAAAAATGCGTCGCCGCATTGGTGTCGTGCATCAAAATTGTCAGTTCTTGGATCATTTAAGTGTACGCGACAATCTTGCGTTGCCTTTGTCTGTGTCAGGCCGCGAAGATGATATCCACCCTTCGAACTTGGATGATCTGCTGGGCTGGGTCGGTTTGACCGAACGTGGCGAGGCTTTGCCACCTGAACTGTCTGGCGGTGAACGTCAGCGGGCCGCTTTGGCGCGCGCAATCATCATGTCGCCTGATCTGATCCTTGCGGATGAACCAACAGGCAACGTGGATTGGGAAATGGCGCAGCGTTTGATGGCGCTGTTGGTAGAATTGAACAAGATGGGTAAGACGATCCTGATCGCGACCCATGATCTGAACTTGATCCGCACCGTAAAATCCGAGGTATCGGCGCGGGTCCTTCGGATCAACAACACTAAGCTGCAATTGGCGGGGGCGGATTTGTAATGGAACGGTTTCGCGCAATATTAGAAGTTTTCAGCGGTGATGGAAACGCGGACCGTGTTGTCCCACCAAGCGGATTTACCGCGCGGTTGACCACATTCACCGCCGCCGCGATGGCGTTTTTAACGGTTTTTGCCCTTGCCTTATCGCTTGCCACTGGCCGTTTGGCAGCCCGTTGGGATGCAGAACTGGCACGCACGTCAACCATCCGCATCTCTGCGCCCGAAGGGCAGATGGCGGCCCAATCCGAGGCGGTTCTGGAAGTGCTGCGCACAACGCCTGGCATCGCCAGCGCTCGTGTGATGTCAGAGGCAGAGCAGCGCAAATTGCTGGAACCTTGGTTCGGTCCAGATTTGCCGCTCGACACACTTCCGGTTCCGCGATTGATCGAGGTGCTGGAAGAAGGCCGTGGGCCAGATGCGGCTGGTCTTAAGCTACGTTTGTCAGCAGAGGCTCCTGGCGCCGTTCTGGACGATCACACCCGTTGGCGGCGACCTTTGGTCAACGCAGCGACGCGGTTGCGAATACTTGGCGCGGTGTCGATCCTGCTGATCGCTGGCTCCACAGCGGCGATGATTACACTGGCGGCGCAATCCGCTCTCGCTGCAAACGGACAAGTCATTGGTGTGCTGCGATTGATCGGGGCGCGTGATGTTTATATCGCGCGGGCTTTTGTGCGACGATTCACGTTGCGCGCACTTGTGGGCGCTTGCGTTGGAACGGTACTGGCGATGATCGGCGTGTTGTTTATGCCTGCCGCTGCTGAGGAAGGCGCGTTTTTAACGGGGCTTGGCTTTAAGGGCTGGCACTGGATATTACCATTCCTGATCCCACCTCTTGCTGCATTCGTCGCGTTTTGGGCCACCCGCTGGGCCGCGTTTCGCACATTGTCGAGGCTAAGCTGATGTACGCGATCCAATGGCTGCGCAGTTTGTTTTTCATTGGCCAGATGTATCTGATGATGTTTGTGCTGGCGCTTTATTACATTCCGCGCACGGTTCTGAACAACGACTACGCCTTTCACGGTGTACACACCTATTGCAAATGGGTGCGCTGGACGGCGTCTTGGATGGTCGGGCTGAAATCCGAAATCCGTGGCGAGGTGCCGACGGACGAGGTGCTGATCGCTTCCAAACACCAAAGCTTTTTTGACATCATCATGATTGTGTCCGCCGTACCGCGTCCGAAGTTCATTATGAAAGCGATCCTAAAGTATGCGCCGATCTTGGGCTGGTTCGGCCTTAAAATCGGCTGTGTGCCTGTGGAACGCGGCAAACGCGGGGCGGCAATCAAAAAGATGGTGGCGGATGTGAAATCGGGCAAGGCGTTGCCGGGCCAGTTGATTATTTTCCCGCAAGGGACGCGCGTCGCGGCTGGCGCACATTTACCTTACAAGGTTGGCGCAGCAGTGTTGCAGAAAGAAACGGGCCAGCCCGTTGTGCCAACGGCAACAAACGTCGGCGTGTTTTGGCCGCGTCATGGAATATACCGCAAACCCGGTTTGGCTGTGCTGGAGTTCCTCCCAACGATCCATCCGGAAGATGTAAGTGATTTGGACACAGCGGCGTTCACCGCAAAGTTGGAAGAAATCATCGAACCCCACTCAAACCGATTAATGGCAGAAGCAGGGTTCAAGGTCCCAGCCTAAAGAAATTTGCCCATGGCGACAGCGGTGTCTGCCATGCGGTTGGAAAATCCCCATTCGTTGTCGTACCAAGACAAAAGGCGGCCCATTCGGCCTTGGACCTGTGTTTCTTCGGTTGCGATAATAGATGAACGTGGGTCGTGGTTCAGGTCGATGGACACAAGCGGCAAGGACTCAACGCCAAGTATGCCTTTCATCGGGCCGTTTGCTGCGGTGGTGATGGCTTTGTTAATCCCCTCAACTGTCAGAGGCTTAACCGTATTGAATTTGAAATCAGTACAAGAAACGTTTGGCGTGGGAACACGGATCGCGACGCCATTCAGTTTGCCGTTCAGCTCAGGCAACACAAGGCCAACGGCCTTGGCCGCACCCGTCGTGGTCGGAACCATCGAAAGCGCGGCAGCGCGGCCTCGTTCCCAGTTTTTGTTACCACGGTCCAGCGTAGGCTGGCTGCCTGTGTAGGCATGAATAGTGGTAATCAAGCCGTCTTCGATCCCAAATGCGTCGTCAATCACTTTGGCCATCGGAGCAAGACAGTTGGTGGTGCAGGATGCGTTTGAAACGATTATGTCCTTGCCAGTCAGCTCCATATGATTGACGCCATAGACAACCGTGCGGTCGGCGTTTTTGCCAGGTGCAGACACCAAAACGCGCTTCGCGCCCGCTGAAATGTACATCTGCGCTTTGTCGTGGTCCTTAAAGAACCCCGTGCATTCCAACGCGATATCCACATGACCCCAGTCCAGCTTTGACGGGTCCCGTTCGGCGGTCACAGGGATAGATTTACCGTCAATCACAATGGCGTTTTCAGTGTGGGATACCACGCCCGGGAAAATCTTGTGAACGCTGTCGTATTTGAACAGATAGGCAGAGTTATCGACAGGCGTAAGGTCATTGATCGCAACGACCTCAATATCTGTGCGCGCTGATTCCAAGATGGCGCGAAGGACGTTGCGGCCGATGCGACCAAAGCCGTTGATGCCTACTTTGACGGTCATGGGGGTATCCTCTGATAATTTGCGTTAGCGATAACGTAAATTATCAGAAGGTTCAACCGTCTTGCGACGCGTTTTAATTCAAAGGAACCAGAATACGATTGCCAGCAGCCAGAAAGACCCTGCGAGGCCAAACCAACTGCGGTTTAGGGCTTTGACGCTGTCGCGGATATCACCCGCGTTCAGATCGCGTTTGCCGCGGGAGTTGACGAACAGATCATCGCTCATTTTCCCGTCATAGCTGCGTGGCCCTGCCAGTGCGACGTCAAGCACACCCGCCATCGCGCTTTCAGGCCAGCCAGCATTTGGCGAGCGGTGCAAATCGGCGTCTTCAAACACAACATCAAGGGCAACGCGATCAAAATGCACGCCACAAATCAGGATCGCAGAAATGCGCGCAGGGAGCCAGTTGAGGATGTCGTCAAGTTTGGCAGCCGCAAAGCCGAACTCGGCGTATTCCTCGTTTTGATAGCCAATCATGCTGTCAGCTGTGTTGATCATTTTGTAAATTAAAATGCCCGGAATGCCGAGGATCAGGAACCAGAACACAGGGGCAACCACCCCGTCTGAGAAGTTTTCAGCCGCGCTTTCAATTGCGGCACGGGACACATCGGTTTCGGACATCTGCCCCGTGTCACGGCCTACAATCATGGACACAGCGTTGCGCCCCTGCGGTAGGCCAGATTGCAGCGCGGTGGCCACCTCACGGACGTGATCGATCAGGCTGCGGTGTGCGATCAGGACGGCGGCGATGATCACTTCGACAATGTTCACGGCATAGCCAAGATAGGGAATGTTGTTCAGTTTTTCGATAATCAGGCCCGGAATGAATGCGATCAAGACCATGACGGCCACGGCGACAAACCCTTTGACGCGGCGCTGATCACCTTTGTTCAACGTTTCATCAAGCCAATTCACCACGCGACCCATCAGGGTTGCAGGGTGCGGATAGCGATCCCAGACTTTTTCGGGTTCACCCATAAAGAAATCGAGCACGAGGGCCAAAAGGACCATCAAAAAGACGCTCATTGCTTACTCCAACACTTTTTCCACACGCGACCAGTGTGCTTCGGACGCAGGCAGACCCAAACGGATCATTGTGTCGGAATAGGGGAAAATCCGTGAAAGGATATGGGAGTTTGCGAGTTTTTCGAACCATGCTTGCGCGTTTGCCACATGGTAGCTGCGAAACAGCGTCGTGCCGCAGGGCGATACCGCGCCCGCTGCGGTCATGATCTGATCGAGACGGTTGGCATCAACACTAAGCTGTGTGCGGGTCGCTATTGCCCAATCTGTATCGCTCAGTGCGGAAGTCCCGATATGTTGTGCAGGGCCAGAGATCGCCCAAGGGCCTAGCATCTGTTCCAATTGCGCAATGGTATCAGGGCGCGCCGCTGCAAATCCAAGCCGTAAGCCAGCAAGGCCCCAAAATTTTCCAAGACCCTTGAGCACCACATACCCTGGCTTTGATGCGAGTTGAATGTGGGAATGTTCTGGCGTTGTGTCGCAAAAACTCTCGTCGATTATTGTTAAGGTTTTGTGGTTCGCAAGGATCATATCACGGGGCCACATACGGCCATCGGGGTTGTTAGGATGCACATAAACGTTGGTGTCCGACGCCGTGGTTTGTACATCCCATCCAAACGCGGCAAAGCTGGCGGCGTGTTCGTTGTAGGTGGGTTGCGCGATTCCGACAGTGGCGGCGGGCGAGAGGCGCGGCAGGGCAGCGATCAGGGCGGACACGCCAGACGCAGCCGCGATATCCGCCTCTTTGGGAATGTCCCAAAACGCGCGGGCAGCGGATTTTAGCGCGGCTTGATCGCCGCTGTCGGGAAGCGCCTGCCAAAACCGTCTAGGAATATCAGGCAAAGGGTAAGGCGTGGGATTGATCCCCGTAGACAGATCAATCCAATCGTCTCGCATACCCCCAAATCGCGCAATAGCCGCATCTAAGCCGCCACCATGGTCCCGCGTGTTAGGACCAGAATTCTGTGGCACCGCGCCGTTCATTCCGCGGTAGGTAGGGTCGGGATGCGTGATACAAAGTGGCCTTTGACGGCTTTGGGCCACTCGCGGAAAGGCACTTGGCCCAATTCGGACGCCGCGTGTTTGCTGGCGTATTCCACGATTCCTTCTGCCGCGTCTGTGCCTGGCTCAAAGCGGCCCATCACATAGGTTAGCTTGCCTTCGGATTGAATTGCGATGTTACAGCCGTGCGAACAGCCCATCAGGCAGGAATGACGACGTGTTGTGACTGTATCCACACCTTCCGCCGCTTTTTCGACCTCGGAGGCGAGGCGTTCGCCGTCTGTTTGGGGCTGTTTGTCTGCGTCCCAGCCTTCAAGTTTGCAAGTGTCGCAGATTGTAATTGTCGTTGTCATAGCGGTCTTTCGTGAAGCGAGGAGTGTGCCATTCAGCAGGTTTTCGCTCGTTTCATCACCAAATTGAGGAAAATTCAATTGTTAATCGGAGGGGCCCTGTTTGTTAAGACTTTGTTAAGAAAATAAGCAGAGGTATGAGCGCGGGACGAGGAGTGATGATGATGAATATTTTGGTGATCGAGTCCGACATCGCACTGGGCCAAATCTGGTGCCGCCATCTGGAAAGATTAGACAACAAAACGAAGCTGGCAGCAGATGAAAAGCAGGCCATTGATATGCTCCGGTTTGAGCCGTTCGACGTGCTGGTGTTGGATATTTCCACCGAAAACGCGAGCGTTTTGGCGATTAGTGATTTTGCCACGTATCGCAATCCAGATGTGGCAATCATCGTTGTGACCGCGAACAGTTTCTTTTCAGATGGGTCGATCTTTGAACTGATCCCGAACGCACGCGGATATCTACACACACCTGTGCAACCTGATGATCTGGCAGCGCTCGTGGAACACTATGGGCGGACGTCTGTTCCTGCCTAATTCTTAATGAATTTAGCGCCTATTGTGCTGCGTTCACCGCCCACTTGGATGCGTTTGCGCCCTGATGTAGCTGTTTTGGGGATGGCACGTAGGGCGCGCTTTAGGGTGGCAATGTTATTGGACAATTCCATGCCGTAGGCCACTGTTTCCCCATTCGCTTTGCTACCCGATGATACCAGCGTTACGATGCGCGCGCGCGATCCCTCTTTTACGAAAACGGGTGCGCCAGAAGACCCAAAAGTGACGTTGCAATTGAACGCAATCAAGCCTTGACCGCGGCCAAGCACGTCGCATTGACGCTGCCATGACAAAACGTCTTGGCGACCACGTCCATAGGACACCACGCTAACAGAGTTGCCTTGGCGGATGCCTGAATGGATTGCAAACGGCGCGGCGTCAAAGGTGGAAATCGGTTTGTCGAGCTTTATCAACGCCACATCAAAGCGCACGTTTTGCGCGCTTACACCGCGTTTTGGTGCATAATTTTCGTGGGCAACAACCTGAGCACCTGTGCGCTGCGCGATGGATATGCCGTTGCGCAAACCTGCGGAGAACTGAAATTGATTGGCAGGCTTCAGGTGGCCCGTTTCACGGTCATAAACGCAATGTGCGGCCGTCAAAACAAGGTCAGAGGCGATCAGAACCCCAGTGCAAGAACTCCCAGCTGAATCAATACGGCCAACGGCCTCCCATCCATACAGATCGTCGCGATCGGTCAAAGGGATCAACCCGCTGGTGTTTGCACCAGAGGCAGAGAACAGCAAGGCGAGGGCGGCAAGGGCAGATTTAGGAAGTCGCATAGGGATCGGTCCAATAAGTTTGGACCGATCCTGCCAGTAGAAATAGGCGAGATTATGACCCGCGTCCGTGCGGCTCCATCCAGTCGATCACAGGATTGATTGGGATGATACGATTGGGGTTAATCGTTTCGTGGCTGTAATGGTAATGCCGCACGATATGCCCAAAGTCACAAGTGCCTGCTATGCCGTCCATCTGATACAGTTCACGCGTGTAGGCCCAAAGGTTCGGCAAATCCATTACCCGTGACCGATTGCATTTGAAATGCAGATGATAGACCAGATCGAACCGCACAAGCGTTGTGAACAGCCGCCAATCCGCTTCTGTCAATGCGTCGCCCATCAGGTATCGGTTGTTGGATAGGCGCTCCTCTAACCAATCCATTGTCTCAAACAGTTTGGTCACCGCATCGGTGTAGGCGTCTTGCGCCGTGGCAAAGCCCGACTTGTACACGCCGTTGTTAAGAGTGTGATAGATCGGCTCGTTTACAGACTCGATATCGTCGCGCATGGCTTCGGGCCAGTAATCCGCCGTGTTTCCCGTTATCCCGTCGAATGCCGAATTGAACATACGGATAATTTCAGAGGACTCGTTAGACACAATGCTGTTTGTGTGTTTGTCCCAAAGGATCGGTACAGTCACACGCGATGTAACCTTCGGGTCGGCTTTTTGGTAGATCTGATAGGCATGGGTTGACCCAAACAGGCTGTCCCCTTGCGCGGCGCCGTCGTCGGTTTCAAAGGTCCAGCCTTGGTCCAACATATCAGGGTGAACTACGTCTACGGTTATGTGATCAACCAGCCCTTTGAGTTGGCGAAAAATCAATGTGCGATGCGCCCAAGGGCAAGCCAGTGAAACGTAAAGATGATACCGCCCAGTTTCCGTTTTGAACCCTGCCTTGCCAGTAGGGCCAGCAGCCCCATCCACCGTGATCCAGTTGCGAAAGCTCGCGTCTTGGCGCACGAATTTGCCGCCAGTGGATTTCGTGTCATACCATTCTGTGGACCACTGCCCGTCGATTAGTCTACCCATTCGGAGTACTCCTGTCTGTGTTCACATCAAACCTATCAGACACTGATTTGTGCGTCAGCGTAGTCTTGCGGTTTGCAGTGTTGCACAGGGGCGAACAGCCAATTCTATTGAAACGCTAAGGGTGCGAGCTAGGTATTTCGGCAACCACAAACCCAACGGAGAGACTCATGGAACAGACAAGACGCAACTTTTTAATGTCAGGCGCAGCGATCACAGGCAGCGTTGTGATGTTGCCGTATGCAGTGAACGCCGCTGGTCACGCGGCGAATGAATTCAAAGTTCCAGGCGGGACGATGTCTGTCCACCCTGTCGCTCATGCTTCGGTGGTTTTAAAAACGCCAAAGGGCGTGATTTACGTCGATCCTGTGGGCAATCCAGTCAGCTATGCTGGTTTGGACAAACCTGATTTCATCCTGATCACGCATCACCACGGCGACCATTTGGACGCGGCGACTCTGTTTGCTATTGCAGGTGAAAACACGACGATGATGGTAAACCCAGAGGTGATGAATAAGCTGCCAGATGAGCTGAAGTCCAAAGCGACCGTTTTGAAAAACGGTGACACGGGGGAATGGAATGGCATCGGCATTGAGGCGATCCCAGCCTATAACATTTCTGAGGATCGGTTGAAGTTCCACCCAAAGGGGCGCGACAATGGCTATGTGCTGAATATGGATGGGTTCCGCGTTTATCTTTCTGGCGACACAGAAGACATTCCTGAAATGCGCGCTCTCAAAGACATTGATTTGGCGTTTGTTTGTATGAACTTGCCGTTTACGATGGATGTCGAAGCGGCGGCCTCTGCTGTTGCAGAGTTCAAACCGACCTATGTCTATCCCTACCATTATCGAGGTCGCGATGGCGGCACGCAGGACCCTGCCGAATTCGCAAAACTGATCGGCGACGCGGTCGAGGTGAAGATGGGCGATTGGTACGCTTAACACCCAAGGAGGTTTTCGCACGATGCCTAGTTTTTTGACACGTAGGAAAGTGCTGCGCACCGCGAGTGCGGGGGCCTTAACGGGGGCGATGGGATTGCTGTCGCCCGCCACGGCGCAGTCTCTTGCGCCGACCAAATCCATGCGGGGCGGATCCAATAACTATCGCCCCGGCGCGCCCATTGTAGAACGGATTGGTGGCGGTGGTTTTTGGATGAGCGGAACTGTGCGTCGTGCCAGCGATGGTGCTCCGCTAGCGGGTCAACGCATCCAAATCTGGGCGCATACGACCGAAGGACACGAACGGGATGAACGCAGTCACGGTGCAACCTTGACGGATGAAAACCGTGTTTACCGCTTGGAAACGCCACAGATCGTGCCTGCCTTTGGTCAGGCACATGCGCATTTGGCATACGACAGTGACGAATTTGAAACCGTATTTTTGCGCCCGATTATGGCGTCATCCAAAGACACGTCGCTTGAGGCGCATTTCGTTTTAGCGCCTGCCTGACGGTGACATGAATCTTCTGCGTCAATTGGTTCTACGGCACGTGCTGATCCTTGTGGTCGCCGTGCCAATTGCTTTGGCTGCAACCAGTCCGCTGTTGGCGTGGCGGGATCCGACTTACATTCTTGCTGGCTTTTCTGGTATCGTGGCGATGGCTTTGCTGTTTGTGCAACCGCTGCTGGCGCTGGGCGTTTTACCCGGGCTCGCCTCTGTGCGCGGACGCAGGGTCCATCGTCTTTTAGGTGCAGGTTTGGCTGTGTCTGTTTTGGTGCATGTGGGGGCACTGTGGGTCACCAGCCCGCCTGATGTGCTTGATGCGCTGACATTTACGTCGCCCGCGTCGTTTTCCGTTTGGGGCGTCATCGCCATGTGGGCTGTGTTTGCCACTGCGCTGTTGGCCCTGTTTCGAAAGCGGCTGGGGCCACGATTTTGGCGGCTACTGCACGGAGCACTAACCCTTGTAATTGCAGTAGGCACAGTGATCCACGCGGTCTTGATCGAGGGCACAATGGAACCTGTGTCCAAGACCGTATTGGCAGTGTTGGTTTTGTTCACGAGCCTTTGGGCATTGTACCGAATACGGGTCTGGACGGTTTTTAAGTCACGCAGATAAGCGTGACTAGATGGCGTTTCTGGTCGGTTCATTGCCGCGAATCGGATTGCGGTTGCTCTGAGGCCTGCGTATACCCGTTTTAACGATGCCCCATTGGGGCCGGAGAGGTGTTTCGCCAAGTGTTGACCCAAATAGGGAACGGGCGGCGAGATCGTTAAAACGCCCGCGTTGGGCGGCCTTTCCGAATGCAGAATGGAAAGGAACAGCGATGCGATTTTCAATCTTTTTGGCAACGATGTTTGCCGCCAGCGGCGCACAGGCGCATGTGGGTCACTTCGGTGATTTGGCGGGGCATGATCACTGGGTTGCGGCGGGCGCGATTGGGGCTGCGATTGCACTGGCTGGCTGGAACATTCTGAAGGGTAAGAAAGACAAAGACGCCGAGACCGAGGTCGAGGCGGACGAAGACGAATTGCAGGAGGTATAGGGCAATGGCTGAGAAGATTGGTGTGATGATTTGCGGCCACGGCTCGCGATCCCAAGCGGCGGTGGATCAGTTTTCGGTGCTGGCGGAAAAGCTGCCTGCGATGCTACCTGATTGGCCTGTGGAATACGGGTATCTGGAATTTGCGAACCCTGTGATCCGCGATGGGCTCGACAGTTTGCGCGCGCAGGGCTGCACCAAGATTTTGGCTGTGCCTGGCATGTTGTTTGCAGCGATGCATTCCAAGAATGACATTCCGACAGTGCTGAACACCTATGCCGCCAAGCACGATATTGAAGTGTCCTATGGCCGTGAGTTGGGTGTTGATCCTAAGATG
>CALLAV010000102.1 GCA_938001995.1 uncultured Amylibacter sp.
GGTTCATCCGCGATCAGCAAACGCGGCTCGCAGGCCAGGGCCATGGCGATCATAACCCGTTGGCGCATACCACCAGAAAGCTCGTGAGGATATTGTGACAAACGGCGTTCGGGTTCAGGAATACGCACACGGCGCAACAACTCTAACGCACGCTCCTCGGCGTCCTTTTTGTTGAGGTTCTTGTGTACCCTTAGGCCTTCGGTCAACTGACGACCAACCGTAAACACGGGGTTCAATGATGTCATCGGTTCCTGAAATATCATGCCAATCTGGTTGCCACGAATGGTGCGCATCAGACTGTCTTCAGCCTCTGCAAGATCCATCACATCGCCGCTGGCATCCGTGAAATTCAACTGCCCGCCTGCGATTTTACCGCCGCCAAATTCCACCAGTCGCATAAGCGAAAGCGAAGACACCGATTTGCCAGAGCCAGATTCGCCGACCACACAGACCGTTTCACCTGGATTAATGTGAAAGGACACGTCCTCGACGCCGACCACGACCCCTGCATTTGTTTGAAATTCTACGCGCAGGTTTTCGAACGAGACGAGTGGCTGGCCATCAGGCATGATTGGTCCCCCCTTGGGATTATTGTTTGCGGTTGAGTGTGGTCAGCCGCGCGGGGGGAGTCAATTCTTTTGACAGTGTTATGCCTTTACGAAACAGCCCAAATTTTGGCCATTAGAACTGAATTGGCAGCACACGTCCGTTTGCTTCGGCGTTCAGGAAATCGCGGGTGATTTTCTCGACCAGTTGGATCCGCGCAGGATGCGTCGGGTGCAAGGACAACCGATTAGAGTTTTCGGGCAAGCGATCCAGCAGATTGAGCGCGGTGCGCGGAGCATAGCCACCACGCAGGATCATTTGCGTGGCAATCTTATCGGCCTGCAATTCAAAGGCCTGTGAATAGACAACGGCTGCGGCCACCGCGCCGACCTTTGCGGCTTGTTTCACATCGCCACCTGTGGCCTGCGCTTTTCTTGCATTTGCGGATGCAGCGGCGACCACGGCCGTTTTGCGTTTTTGAATGTGTTGCGCGATTTGGTGCGATGCCTCATGGGCCAAAACCATCGCCAATTCATCGTCATTCTGCGTGGCTTGCAGCATGGCGTTATTGAACGTGATCAACGGTTTGCCGTTTCGATCCAGCCCCATGCGGGCATCCGCGCCGCGTCCGAAATTCGGGACAACTTTGACGTTGAAATTACAACTCAGGTTTGTGGTCGTGCGTTGCGCTTGACGACAGGTGCGGCTGATAATCGGCATCATGCGCCGTTGTACACGGTGAAAGGATGCCGTGCCTTCGGATAAGGATCGAACTGTGGGTGTTTGAACCGTTTTATATGCGGCTTTTGTCTGTGTCGTTTGTTTCGGCGGAGGCGTGGAACAGGCGGCCAGTACAACTGCGGATAGGGCCAAAATGGCTGTGCGTTTAAAAATTGGTTTGCCTGTAAAAATCTGTAACACGTTGAAATCCCCTTTGTCTTCGTATTGGATTGGACAGTGTCGGGATTTTTATCTGCTCGCAACAGATAAGTGACGGTCGCCTTAAAATAGTTAACGCGCGGCTTTAGAACGCCAGTACAAGCGCCTTTCCTTGCGTCTGTGCGCTGCGGAATTGTTTTGCAACAGCGCGCACGGCTTCTTTGCGTTTTGGATGTGGCGGATGGCGGCGAAAACGGCTGTTTCCAGAGGGCAAGCGGTCAAGCAGATTGATCGCTTTGTCAGGAGTGTAACCCGCCCGCATCATCAGGATCGTACCTGCTTTGTCGGCTTCCAATTCGAACTGGCGCGAATAGCTGATCAACGCTGTCTCGGCGGCTTTAACGGCGGCCTGACGTGGATCTCTGCCTGCCTTTTTCGCGGCCGCCGCGCCGGACACGGCGCTGCGCATCACCTCGCGTTGACCCCGTTGAATGTGATCTGCAATTTGATGGGCCATTTCATGGGCCAACACCATCGCCATTTCGTCGTCGTCGCGCAAAAACCTTAACATCGCGCCGTTGAAAATGATGATCGGGCGACCGCTGGGATTGCTCGTAAAGCGCGCATCAGGCGTGTTGCCTTGCTCTGCGCGGACCAACAGGCGGAAAGTGCACTTCGATAGGGCATTGGCTTTGTGGACACGACGGCAGGCTTTGCGGGCCTCGGGCAGCACCCGTTTGCTGACCCGCGCAAAAGAGGCTTTGCCCTCGGCCAAAGTACGCGCTTGGCCAAATTGTGAAACCTGCGGCGTGGTTGGTTTTGGCTCTTCAACGGGGACGTCGTTGGGCGTACAGGCGGCGATGATCCCGATGACAACAGGCAAAAGCAATAGGCGGGGGTGGGGCATTGGCGGTTTGCACTCCGTTGTCGGGCGTTTGATCCATTGCCCCTGACTTAGTGTGTTCCTACTGTGAGGGAAACCGCACCAAAGGAGAATCGGAAATGGATTTAGGGATCAAAGGCAAAACGGCGATTGTTTGCGCAGGGTCAAAGGGACTCGGGTTTGGATGTGCAGATGCATTGGCACAGGCGGGCGTGAATTTGGTGATCAATGCGCGATCCGAAGGACCACTGGAAGAGGCCGCAGAGAAGCTACGCACGCATGGTGTTACAGTTACCGCAGTGGCGGCAGACATCACGACAGAAGCTGGGCAGAAGGCAGTTCTGGATGCCGCAGGCGAGGTCGATATCCTTGTGAACAATGCAGGCGGGCCGCCTCCTGGCATGTGGTCCGATTGGGACCGCGAGGATTTCATCGCAGCCCTTGACGCCAACATGTTGACGCCAATTGCGATGATGAAAGCCTGTCTACCTGCTATGATGGAACGGGGCTGGGGACGTGTTGTGAACATCACCTCGCAATCTGTGAAATCACCTATCCCTGTTCTGGGGCTGTCAAATTCCGCGCGCGCAGGTCTAACGGGGTATGTTGCGGGCACGTCGCGCCAAGTTGCGCCGAGCGGTGTGACAATCAACAACCTACAGCCGGGAATCCACGCCACGGATCGCGCGGTCTCGCTTGATACAGGGGTTGCACAGCAGCAGGGTATTTCTTTGGACGAAGCCAAGGCGGCGCGCTGTGAAACCATCCCTGCACGGCGCTATGGAACAGCGGCAGAATTTGGGGCGACCTGCGCATTCCTGTGTTCAGAACATGCGGGCTTTATCGTCGGGCAGAACATTTTGCTCGATGGTGGGGCGGTCAATTCCACGATGTAAGCTGACAGGTTATGTCAGTGCGGAAGAATAGGATCCGACTGCGCGTTAGCGTGGTCGGATTTTAAGTATTTTGGAGACAAAACAATGAGCCAAGAGCGGTACAGCCTGAAAGACGCGTTGTTTAACGCAGAGAAAGTTGCGTATTTGGCTGGTTTGTTTGGCGCAGCGGAGGCGCGGTTTGATGCGGCTGGGTTTGAACGTGATGTGATGGCAGACATGCTACCGCTGGAATTGAAGGCGCGGATGCATTTGATCGCGCGGGTCTTGGGCGCGTATTTGCCTGATGATTTTGCGCAAGCTGCAGATGTGATCGAACGGGCCTTGCCAGCCCCGTTGGACCCAAACAAGACGGACGATGATTTTGGCGACTTCATATTCGGACCGCTGGGCGAATATGTGGCAGCCCATGGAATGGATCACTTCGAGGTGTCGATGCGCGCGATTAAAGCGATCACAAA
>CALLAV010000103.1 GCA_938001995.1 uncultured Amylibacter sp.
GGGACGCTTCGATTTAACGAGTTGAAGCGAAACCTGGGCATTTCTCAGCGCATGCTGAGCCTCACACTAAAGGAGCTTGAGCGAGACGGTCTGGTCAATCGTACGTACCACCCGACAATTCCGCCAAAAGTCGAGTACAACCTAACGCCTTTGGGAGAGTCATTTCGAGAACCAGTTGTCACACTGGGAAGATGGGCGCTTGCGAACTTGTCAACGATAGACACCGCACGTGCGAAATATGATGAAGCCACAGAGAGCTAAAAGCCCATTAAAGCAACAACAATACCCGAACACGTGGATCACGCGGCTATCATACTGCAATTGTTGGAGATATCCGCGCGTCTCTTACAGTGGAGAAATTTTCGCGCCTGCTTTATCGATACATTCGCGTTGGGGTGAGGAGGTTTAAGAAATAATTTTCAATTTCTTAGATAAATGGTGGGCGACCCTGGAATCGAACCAGGCATGAGTCACCTCGGCGGAGTTACAGTCCGCTGCCGCACCTTGCAGCCCGTCGCCCAACATTGGACGCGGAATAGCCGCCCCACCCGCCCCCGTCAACACAAAATCCGTCCTGTTTGAAAACAACGCCCCCTTGCAGCACGGTCTTGCATCTGCGACATGGGGATTGCGTGATAAAAAGGTCAGCTTAAATGGCGAAAAAGGGTAAAAAACCCACTTGGGTTGTTGAAAAGGAACGGGAAAAACGTGGTGCGGACCCGCTGAGCGTTTGGCTGTTCGGCCATCACGCTGTGCGCGATGCTTTGCAAAACCCGAACCGCGAAAAGCTGCGTTTGATCCTGACGCCGAATGCTTTGGCAAAACTCGAAGATGCGGTTGCGGCATCGGGTATGACCCCTGAAATGCAAGACCCGCGCAAATTCAAAGCCCCGATTGATCCACAATCCGTACACCAAGGAGCTGTGCTGGAAGTGCGCCCGCTGAACTGGGGCAGCCTGTCGGAACGGTGTGCGCCGCGCGGCGAAGCGCCTGTTGTTTTGTTGCTAGACCGTGTGACCGATCCCCATAACGTGGGGGCAATCTTGCGTTCCGCCGAGGTGTTTGGCGCACGTGCCGTCATCGCTCCTCACCGTCATTCTGCACCCGAAACGGGGGCGCTGGCGAAAACCGCATCTGGTGCGCTTGAACGTCAGCCTTATTTGCGCATCCAGAATCTGGCCACATCCATGAAGGCGCTCAAGGAAATGGGCTATTTCATTATCGGCCTTGATGGGCTTGGTGAAACAAATCTTTCGGATGAACTCACGAAATCCGCGAACCAACCTGTGGCCCTCGTGCTTGGCGCTGAGGGGCCGGGTCTGCGCCAGCTAACCCTTGAAACCTGTGATATTGTTGCAAAAATTCGCTTTGCGGGGGATTTCGGATCGCTCAATGTATCGAACGCGGCGGCCATTGGCCTGTATGAAGCATCACGCGAACGGTAACCGTATCTCACAAGCGCGAGAGGCCCACTATCGCGGTGAAATCTTCCCTGCTACCCCTGTTATCAACTTGAAACAGGAGTAACTGAAATGAACCTCACACGACGCACCGCCCTTTTTGCAGGGGCCGCCGCCCTAATGATCCCAGCGACCGCTTTCGCCAAAGCAAAGCCCGTTTACACCGAAGGCAAAATCGCCATCGACGGCTCTGATGCCGTGGCCTATTTCACGCAAAGCAAACCCGTTGCTGGTTCTAAAGACCACAGCCTGAAATATAATGGCTCCACATGGTTGTTTTCCAGCGCAGAAAACAAAGCCAAGTTTGAAGCGGATCCAGAAGCTTACGCCCCACAATACGGCGGCTATTGCGCCTATGCGATGGCACGCGGTGCGGTAGCGCCAACAGTACCAGAAGCATGGCGCATCGTGGACGGAAAGCTGTACTTGAACTTCTCTAAGGCGATCCAGAAGAAGTGGCAGAAAGATATCCCAGGCGAGATTAAGAAAGCCAATGCAAACTGGCCACGCGCGCTGGATGACTTTTAAGTCGACCTCAGCCCACGGCTGATAGAAACCCATCCTTTTGATGTTACGCTGTCTTGTCCCCCTTCGCAGCGCACATCAGACGGGTGGGTTTTTGGCATTCCGAAACACGTTTTGAGGCCAATACCTTAAGGGTTTGTTCACGTTTATATTACATCCTCTTAACTTAAACGTTTCACACCCTAGATATTATTCCAGAAGCAGGACGAATAGGAACATCCTGTTTCAGACTACTGTCCCTCGTTCCACACCTTGCGCCTGATACAATTCGTGTCAGGCGCTTTTTTCTGCAAAACCCCACTGAAATTGCACTCAACAGGCCAGAAATGACCCATTTGGCGCTTGTACACGCAAATGCCGACGGTAGACTTCGCGCCACAACACGAGGAGACACCGTATATGAAACCTATTCAAACAGCCGCCGCAGCCGCCCTATTGGCCGTGTTTGCAGGCGCAGTGGACGCAGGACCGCTCAAGCTCAAGCTGGCAAACCCGCAACCTGAATCCGTAACCGCAGGCTTGGCTGTGAACTATGCGTACCCAAAAGACGTGAAATCTTTGCGCGATGCCTACGTCGCCCTTGGCATTAAATCCGAGGCAGGCGCGCCGCTCGTGGGCTTGGACTACCTTAGCTCGGACGACGAACCGATGGCACTCACGTCGAGCAAAGAAACCAAAGTCGCTGCAGACATCAAAGGCTATATTCGCTTTGACACCCCTGGCGTTTACACCCTCGAAGTCTATTCCAACGACGGGCTCGACCTGTCCATTGGCGGGCAACAAATCGCCAAAGTAGATGCAAAACGGGGCTGTGACCCGATCGGCGCAGTAGAGGTGAAGATCCGCGAAGCAGGCTGGTACGCGTTGGAAGGCCTGTATTGGCAGCGCAAAGGGGGCAGCTGCTTGATTATGGAATGGTCTCAAGATGGCGGCGAACTGGATACAGTCCCGAACGAACTCTACGGCCACTAAGTTAGCCAACTTTAAAAACGAAAGCGTCTGCCGCTCCGAGCGTCAGGCGCTTTTTTGTAAGCCTTCGTCGCTCCAGACAGGGGCAACATCGAAATCATCCCGCCAGATCACATAGGCCAACACAGGGTGGTCATGGCTCGTCAACGCATGGGGCACGCCTGATGGATGAAAGGACGACTCCCCTGATCGCAAGATCTTTGCGCCCTGCCCTTCAATATGAAACTCCGCTTCCCCTGCGACCACAACATACAGCTCTTCTGCTGGGTGGTGATGCCACGGATAATGCAAATGCGGCGGCTGATAGACAAGAAAACTACGGATCTTAGCGCTGGCAAACGGCGCGTCTCGGCCGATGATTTCATAACAGCCAAACCGATCCATAAAATCCGCACCAATGTCCGTGTCTTTATAGGTTTCACGCCATTGCATTGTTGGTGACAGGTCCAATAGCGCCGCAAGCAAGCGGGGATACGCTGTCGTATCAAACCCCTGCTCTGCCTCAAACAACTCTGCCGCGGGAACATGCAGTGGGGCCAAATCTTGCGCTACTACGTCATCGGGAAACGCGGCAAATGCACCAAGCGCGTCATGTCCGTCGTGAAACGCTTTCAACTCCTGAAAAGCGGCCTCTAAAACCTTTGTGTCTGTCATTATTCACCTCCCGCTCTCCTTATTATTTGACCGACAAAGTTGCGTTTCTAACCGCGTAGCGACCTCAATGCAGCGACAAGGCGTCGTTTTTTCAACACGCGCCAGACAGAACGCTGTTTCCCCTGCGCGACCGCCCGTTTATACAGCGCCTCATGACCGACAACCCCTCTGACGCCTTCTTGCACCAAATCCTGCGCGACACGAAAACCATCGCCTGTGTTGGTGTTTCTTCAAACCCAGTACGCCCATCCCACTTCGTCGCCCGCTATCTGCATTATCGTGGGTATCGTGTGATCCCAGTGAACCCGGGCCAAGCCGGCAAGCTGCTGTTCGGAGAGGTGATCCGCGCTGATCTATCGGAATTGGCCGACACACCGGTTGATATGATCGACATCTTCCGCCGTCCAGACGCCGTGCCTGCGATCCTGGATCAAGCACTTGAGCATCTGGCGCCGCATCTCAAAACCGTGTGGATGCAGATCGGTGTGCAAAACGAAGAAGCCGCCGCCAAAGCCCGCGCGCATGGCCTGAACGTGATCCAAAATCGCTGCCCAAAAATCGAATACCAACGTTTGTTTGGGGAGTTGCGCAAAGCAGGTTTTAACACGGGCATTATTTCTTCGCGATTGTGAACGTGGTTGTGAACCGCGTCCTAATCCGCATAAATACGAAAAACAACGGAGAGACCCATGACAGATCGCCCATCCTACGGCTTTGACACCTTGCAAATCCACGCAGGCGCCCGCCCTGACCCCGCAACGGGCGCGCGTCAAACGCCGATCCACCAAACAACGGCTTACGTGTTCCGCGATGCTGACCACGCCGCGGCCCTGTTTAACCTGCAAGAGGTCGGTTTCATCTATTCGCGCCTTACAAACCCGACCGTTGCAGTGCTTCAAGAACGCATTGCAACGCTGGAAGGCGGCGTTGGCGCGGTCTGCTGTTCCTCTGGTCACGCAGCCCAGATCATGGCGCTGTTCCCGCTGATGTCACCGGGCATGAATGTGGTTGCCTCCACGCGTCTTTACGGTGGCACGCTGACGCAGTTTAGCCAGACCATCAAACGCTTTGGCTGGTCCGCCACCTTTGTGGATATGGACGATGAAGAGGCCGTCAAAGCCGCCGTTGACGAAAACACCCGCGCGATTTTCTGTGAAAGCATTGCAAACCCTGGCGGTTATGTCACCGACATCCCTGCCATGGCGAAAATCGCTGATGCAAACGGCATTCCGCTGATCGTGGACAACACAACGGCCACGCCATTCCTGTGTCGCCCGTTTGAAATGGGCGCGTCCCTTGTGGTGCATTCCACTACGAAATACCTCACAGGCTCTGGCACAGTTACAGGTGGCTGCGTCGTGGATTCAGGTCGTTTCGATTGGTCCCAAAACGATAAATTCCCATCCCTGTCTCAACCCGAACCTGCCTATCACGGCCTAAAATTCCACGAGACTTTTGGCGAATTGGCCTTCACCTTCCACGGCATTGCCATTGGTCTGCGCGACTTGGGCATGACCATGAACCCGCAAGGGGCGCACTATACGCTGGTTGGAATGGAAACCCTGTCTTTGCGTATGGAACGCCATGTTGAAAACGCGCAAAAGGTCGCTGAATGGTTGGAAAAAGACCCTCGCGTCGATTACGTGACCTACGCGGGTTTGAAATCCTCGCCCTATGCGGATCGCGCGAAAAAGCTGTATCCACGTGGCGCAGGCGCCTTGTTCACCTTCGCCGTCAAAGGCGGCTATGACGCCTGTATTAAGGTGGTGGACAGCTTGGAAATCTTCAGCCACGTCGCCAACCTTGGCGATGCCCGCTCGCTGATTATCCACTCCGCTTCTACCACGCACCGCCAGTTGAGCGTAGAACAACAAGAAGCCGCAGGCGCAGGTCCAAGCGTTCTTCGCCTGTCCATCGGTATTGAAAGCGTCGAAGATATTATCGCCGATCTAGACCAAGCCTTGGCCAAAGCCACCGCCTGATCTGCACGAAAACCCAACAATCTAAGGGGCCACTCGGCCCCTTTTCCTTGTCCAGCGGCTCCAAAACCCTTGTTTTTCCGCCAATTTGCCCCCACATTTGGAACTGTTAACCAGAACCGTGATAGACACGGCACAATCGGAGGTTTCTGCCCCTTGGGCGGATTGCTTCCAAATCAGGCAAAAACCCGCTAGTATAGGGGCTTAACCCCCTATTTCCGTAGTAATTCGCAAGGGAATCGTTTACCCGCGAGCACAGGGTAAAGAGTGTGTGAACCATGATGGGCGACCATAAACCGAATTTTGCGCTCGATCTCTCGAATGAGGGCGTCGCGCTCTGGCATCGCAGCAGCGGTGGCGGATGGTCTACGCTTGGCGCGGTTCCCCTTGCCGCCGAAGATTTTACCGAACAACTGGCAGCCCTGCGCGACAGTGCATCAAAAGGCACGGGACGCGCACGCCGCGCCGTGATCCGCATTCCCCGCTCCGAAGTATTGCTCTCCAAAGTGCGTCTTGGCGTGTTCGAAGGCGAGGCCGCTACGCGCCACGCCCACAAACAAATCGCGGAAATGTCCCCTTACGCCATGGACGAAGTGTCCTTTGACCTGGGCGAAAAAGGTGCGGGGAACATGGCCCCTGTTGGCATCGTCGCGCGTCAAACATTGATCGAGGCCGAAGCCTTTGCCAAAGCAAACGGGTTCGATCCGCTGTATTTCACCACGCAATACGCCGAACGAGAATTCACCCGCGAACCGCGGTTTTACATCGGTGAAGCCAAAGCCGCCGCCAAGCCGTTGTGGTTTGTGCCTTGGGTGGCTGCGGCATCCATTGGTTTGGCTGCGGGGTATTTCGGATGGAGCTATGTCAGCGCACCTGATGTGGCCGAACCAACCTTTACAACCGCCATTGAAGAACCTGCCGAAGAAACGGTCACACCTGTTGTCGAAGAAACCGCAGCAGTCGTTGAACCCGAACCCCAACCTGCCGTAGACACTGCGCAACTGGGCCTTCAGGACGTGGCCCCAGCGCTGCCCAACGTGGTGGGCGCGATTGAGCCACCATCGGTTACAGAATATCCTGATCTGTTGGTGTCGTCCTTTACCATCGGTTCTGAAAACGATGACCCATTGGTTGCGCGCCTGACTGTCGCACAAGCGGACCTTCCGGATGTTTCTGTGTCCTCAAAGCAGCTTAAGACCAGCGATCTGCAAATTGCCGAAGCACGGCGCGATCTACCAGATGTGTCTGTGAACACAGAAATTGTGACCATCATCGAAGCCGACATGGCGATGATCCCGCTTGATACGCCAGAGCCTGCCTCTCCGATCCAGCTTGCATCCCTGACCACACCAGATCAGGCCTTTGATCCCGCCCTTATCACCGGCTTGCCGCGCACCATTTTGTCTGACGGGCCTGTAAATACAGCGACGACCCAAACCGCCGCACGTCCGGTGCGCCCACCATCACCGATCACGGCTGAACCTGGCACATTGACGCCAACCGTTGAGGGAACACCTGGTCCTGAGTACATCACGATCTTTGCGGGCCGCCCATCCAATGCGCCACGCAACCGTGTTGACCCGTTGCCGCCCGAATTGGAATTGGCAGGCAAAAAACCACGTTTGCGTCCAGCAACTCTGGTTGTGCCACAAGCAGAGGTTCTTGCGGCTGTTGAACCCGAAGAAATCGCAGAGCCGACAATCCTTGACCTTGCTGATCCCGCGTTGCGACCTTTGCGTGCACGTGTTCGCCCAGATACATTGTTGGTTCCCGAAACCGTCGTTGCAGAGGCGGTTGTTGAGCCAGAAGCCGAAGCCTTGGTTGAATCTGTTGTGGAAGAAACCGCACCAGACACCGTGGTAGAGGAACCAACACTGCTCGCGCTTGCTGATCCTGCGCTACGCCCGCTGCGCGCGCGGGTGCGCCCTTCTGAATTGTCAGATCGCGCGCAAGCCGTTGTTGCACAACAGGAAATCGCCAGCCTTGGGGATCCAGCGCTGCGCCCTTTCCGCGCCCAGTTGCGCCCAGCCACCTTGGTTGTTCCAGAACCTGTGAGCGTCCCAGCGGCACAAGTCGAGGTGGTTGAAACGCCCACGACGCCAAACACGGCGCTGGCCTCACTGGTGGAAAACGCCATCGCCGATGCCGCGACACAAGCCCCTGCAGAAACGCCTGAAGAAACAACCGACCCAATTGCTGCGGCAATTGCACAGGACTCGGTGATACAAGCCATCCAAGAAGAGGCTTCGGTTCTTGCACTTGCGGATCCGGCTTTGCGCCCCTTCCGTGCGCGCACGCGCCCATCGGGATTGGTGGCCTCGGACCAATTGGCGGCCCTGACAACTGACGGTGCAGAAACCCAAACAGACGCCGCGCCAACACTGTTGGCCCTTGCGGACCCAACGCTGTCGGGTGTTCGCGCCCGTACACGACCCAGCAACCTGCGCGTCATCACCCCTGCGGAGCGCAACTCGCTTTTGTCGCTTGCGGACCCAAGCCTTGCTGGTAAACGCACTCGCGTGCGGCCGCGCAATCTGCGTATCATCGCGCCAGAGGCAGAGCCAGAGCCTCAAACACCAAACATCGAAGCCCTGATCGAAGAAGCCGAGGCCGAAAAGCCAGAGCCGAAAGTCATCCGCGGTACAAGACAGGCCGTAGCCGTTAGCCCGAAACCAAAGGTGCGCCCGCGCAACCTGTCGCGTGTTGTGCAGCGTGTCACCCGCGAAGCAGCCCGCACCAACGCCTCTGTGCGCAATGACAGCAATGATGGGCAATCGGGCATCCGCGCCTCTGGTGGTTCGACACGTGCCACAGCGAAATTGCCAAAATCTGCCAAGGGCACTGTAAAATCTGCACCGCCAACCAGCACAACAGTGGCGCGCGCAGCGACGGAGAAGTCCAAATTTAAGAAATCACGCATGAGCCTTGTGGGTATCTTTGGGGCACCAAACAAACGCCGTGCCCTGATCCGCCTGCCCTCTGGTCGCTATGTAAAGGTGCAAAGCGGCGATAAGGTCAGCGGTTGGAAAGTGTCCGCCATTGGCGAAAGCAGCCTGCGCATAAACAAAGGCAGTCGGAACCAGACCCTCCGCATTCCATAAGTTGGATGCGGAGTTTACAGCAACAAAATAGCAGCCAGCCCCAAGAACGCGAAGAACCCGACCACATCGGTTACGGTGGTCACAAACGCGCCTGATGCCAGAGCTGGGTCGATTTTCAGCTTATCCAATATAATCGGGATCAAAATCCCCGCCATTCCTGCCACCAGCAGGTTCACAACCATCGCCATGCCCAAAACCACGCCCAGCATCGGCGAGCCGAACCAGATCAGCCCGACAATGCCAATAATTACGGCAAACACCAATCCGTTCAACAATCCAACACCCACTTCGCGTCGAATAATCCGAAAGGCGTTGGACGACGTCAAATCTTTCGTCGCCAGCGCGCGTACCGCCACAGTCATGGTCTGCGTTGCAGCATTGCCCCCCATCGAAGCCACAATCGGCATTAAGACGGCGAGCGCCACGATGGCCTCAATCACCCCCGAAAACTGCGCAATGACGATGGAGGCAACAATCGCCGTGATCAGGTTCACCGCAAGCCACGGAAACCGCTGTCGTGTAGTGTCCAAAACAGTGTCTGTCAGACTTTCGTCGCCCACACCTGCAAGCAGTTTCAAATCCTCTTCGGCCTCTTCATCAAGCACATCCATCGCGTCATCGATGGTGATCACCCCAACCAAACGACCCAGTTCGTCGATCACCGGAGCAGACACCATGTGGTATTGGTTAAACGCATAGGCCACGTCTTCTTGGGATTGCATGGCGGGAATAATTTGGAAATTTCCGTCCATGATGTTGGCCAACATCACGTCACGCGGGCTCGACATCAGCGCAGAAAGCGCAACTTTACCAATGGGTTGAAGTTTAGGATCGACAATCACAACATCATAAAACCGATCCGGCAGATCGGTTGCTCCGCGCAGATAATCAATGGCATTGCCCACGGACCAATGGGCAGGCGACATGACCAATTCACGCTGCATCAGACGGCCAGCGGTCTCTTCGGGATATTGCAGCGCCTGTTCAACGGCGACCCGTTCAGCGTCTTCCAACGCATCGAGGACACGCGCCTGTTCTGGCACTTCCAGATCCTCGATCAGATCAACAACGTCATCGGACTCCAGATCCTTAAGCGCCTCTGCCATCACATCAGCGGGAAGGTCTTCGATCACATCAACCCGCAGGTTTTCATCCAACTCGGATAAAACCTCACCGTCGATTTCCGTGCCCCAAAGCCTCAACAGATCGGAACGTTCAGAGCCCGAAATTTGTTCTAGAAAGTCGGCAATATCAGCAGAGTGCAGCGGGTCCAGCAGGGCCACTAACGCGGCTTTGTCACCCAATTCAACCGCGTTCAGAATGGCATCCGTGGCCACACGATCCAGCGCGTAGGCGTTGTCTGCACCATCCAAATCAGCGCTATTTGGCTCGGCTGTGGATTGGTCCTGCATGCGCTGGTTCCTTTTTGGATGAATTGCGCCGTTTTACCGCGTCGACCACAATGCAACAACCGCAATTCCTCTGGGTTTGCGTTGTTTACTTCGTAACGTTTCCCCCGCTACTGTCCGAAAAAATGGCAAAGACCACGGCAGAGACCACGATCAACAATGGCAGACGACACCCCAAAACAAATGAAATTCAATTCATTAAAGGACTTGCGCACAGCAACGGTGGATCATCATCGCAAAGGCGACATTGAAGTGGCCAAAGGGCTGTATCGCGCCTACCTGTCCAAAGTGCCAAAAGATGCGGCGATGTGGTCCAATCTTGGGGCGTTGTTTCGGGCCGAAAAGAACTATCGCATGGCTGTTGTGTGCCAGCGCCGCGCTCTTGCTGCAGATCCCAAAGCTGAAATCGTATTGAACAACGCCTCGAACGCGCATTTTGATGCGGGTGAACCCGAAGAGGCCCTAGCGCTGCGCCGGCGCGCATTAGACGTGAACCCGGATCGCGCGGAGAATTGGGCCTCGCTCGGGAAATACCTGCGCGCGCTTGGTCGCCACGACGAAGCAAAAGTTGAATTGGAAAAAGCGCTCAAACTGCACCCAGACGATCCTGAATTACATATTCAGTTGGCCTTTGCTGTGCTGTCCCTCGGCGATTACCCAAATGGCTTTTCCGAGTTCAATTGGCGTTGGCAGGGCGACGAAATTAGCCTACCCGACCTGCCCTTTCCGCAATGGCAGGGAGAGGATCTTAGCGGCAAAACCATCCTTGTGATCCCAGAACAAGGGTTCGGTGACACCATCCTTCTGGCGCGTTTTTTGCGGGGCCTTGCGGACCTTGGTGCAAAGGTGCGTATGAACGTGAAAAAGCCGCTGCGCCGTGTGTTTGAGACCCTCGAAGGCGTTGATAAATTTGTGTTCGCCAAAGAGGAAATGCAGGGGTGTGATTATTGG
>CALLAV010000104.1 GCA_938001995.1 uncultured Amylibacter sp.
ATCTCACCACCGTGAACACCAGCGCCGGGTCCGATATCCAAAACGAAATCCGCTTCACGGATCGCCTCTTCGTCGTGTTCTACCACGATAACTGTATTGCCTTGATCGCGCAGGTTTTTCAACGTGGTCAAAAGGCGATCATTGTCCCGTTGGTGCAATCCAATGGACGGTTCATCAAGCACATAGAGCACACCTGTCAGGCCAGAGCCGATTTGGCTCGCCAGACGGATGCGTTGGCTTTCACCCCCCGAAAGCGTGCCAGAATTGCGCGAAAGCGTCAGATAGTTCAGCCCAACATTCACAAGGAACCCGAGCCGTTCACGGATTTCCTTCAGAATAGCACGGGCGATTTCGTTTTTCTGATCGCTCAGCTCGGACGGGATTTGATCAGCCCATTCCAGCGCCTCAAAGATTGACAGTTCAACGATCTGGCCAACGTGTTTGCCGCCCATTTTCACGGCGAGCGCTTCGGGACGCAAGCGATAGCCATCACATGTGCCGCAATGGCGGTTGTTTTGGTAGCGCTCAAACTCTTCACGGATCCAGTTGCTGTCCGTTTCGCGGTAGCGGCGTTCCATGTTGGGGATAACCCCTTCAAACGCGCGGGAGACTTCGTATACGCGGCCGCCTTCGTCGTAGCGGAATTTGATTTCTTCGTCGTGCGAGCCGTGCAGCATCACCTGTTGCACGTGTTTGGGCAGATCCCGCCACGCCGCGTCTTTGTCGAATTCGTAATGTTTAGCAATGGCTTCAATGGTTTGGCGGAAATATGGGGATTTCCCTTTGGCCCAAGGGGCCAGCGCCCCGTTGTATAGGCTGATCGTCGGGTCTGGGACCACAAGACGTTCGTCAAAAAACAGCTCAACCCCTAGACCGTCGCAATCAGGACAAGCCCCAAACGGCGCGTTAAACGAGAACAGCCGCGGTTCGATTTCCGAAATGGTGAAACCTGACACGGGACAGGCGAATTTTTCGGAAAATGTGAAGCGCTCTGGATCGCCTTCTTTTGGTGCGGTTTCAAGGATTGCAATCCCATCAGCCAGGTCAAGCGCTGTGCGTAAACTGTCAGCGAGACGGGTTTCCAAGCCTTCTTTCACCACCAAACGATCTACGACCACATCAATGTTGTGGCGGAACTTTTTATCGAGCGTGGGTGGCTCGTCCAACTCGTGGAATTCGCCGTTGACTTTGACCCGTTGGAACCCGGATTTCTTCAGCTCTGCAAACTCTTTGCGGTATTCACCCTTACGGTCGCGCACGATCGGTGCCAGAAGATAGGCGCGGGTCCCCTCTTCCATCGTCATGATGCGGTCCACCATTTCGGACACTTGCTGTGCTTCGATCGGTAGGCCCGTCGCAGGGGAATACGGCGTGCCAACGCGCGCAAACAGCAAACGCATATAGTCGTAAATTTCGGTCACTGTACCAACAGTAGAGCGCGGGTTTTTCGATGTGGTTTTCTGCTCAATCGAAATGGCAGGGCTGAGGCCAGAAATATGATCCACATCAGGTTTCTGCATCATATCAAGGAATTGACGCGCATAAGCGGACAAGGATTCCACATAACGGCGCTGCCCTTCGGCATAGATGGTGTCAAACGCCAGCGACGATTTACCAGAGCCAGACAGCCCCGTGATCACCACCAGTTTGTCACGCGGAATATCCACGTCCACAGATTTCAGGTTGTGTTCCCGTGCGCCACGGATTTCGATGTTTTTTAGTTCAGCCATTGCTCTGCCCCCAAGACATGCCTCTACCTAGGACATCGCGCCATGAATGCCAATGAAAAATTGAGAACGTTAGGGGAACACGTGAATAAGCTGACAGTGAATGTCAGGAGGTGGATGCTACCGCCCCAGAATCTTTTTCACGTAATTGCGTGTTTCTTTGTATGGCGGCACGCCGTTGTGTTTTTGTACAGCACCCGGCCCAGCGTTGTAAGCGGCCAGCGCCAAACGCCATGAGCGGAATTTATTGTACTGCTGTTTCAAATACCGCGCGCCACCCTCAAGGTTTTGACGTGGGTCATGTGGGTTCACACCGAGCGCTTTGGCCGTGAACGGCATCAATTGCGCCAGACCAATGGCCCCTGCGTGGCTTTTGGCGCGTGGGTTCCAATTGCTTTCTTGTTGCACCAGACGGTTGAACAGATCGACAGGGATGCCGTATTTGCGGGCCGCGGCCTCTGCCATCGGTTTATAGACGCCTTTGTAATTCCCCGTGTAGCGCGGGATAATATCGAGACGGTTAGAATTGGTCGGCAACAGTTTGCTGGAGCTGGAGTATTGTTTAGACAGCCGCTTATCAATCAGCTTGGTGTGCGTGCTTGAAATCCGTTTGCGGGATTTTGAGGATTTGAAAATATCAGCGGACGCCGCGATAGGATCCCCCATCACCGCCAGTGCGGCTAAAACTGCAATCGTTTTGCGCATTATGTACGCCTTTTTCAAAAACCTGCTGGAAGACCATTAACCCTAATTTGAAAGTTTGGCCAGAGAATGTGTATCTCGTCGCAGGGCGTTAACGGTTTGTTGAGCGGTTGCAGGTCTAACGGTTCGTGGTTAACAACGGTTGAACGGTTCAAGAAACAGAGAATCGACTTTAGGGAGGCGCGCCAATGGCCGGTAGTTTGAACAAAGTAATGATCATCGGAAACCTGGGTCGCGACCCAGAGGTTCGGTCTTTCCAAAACGGGGGCAAAGTTTGCAACCTTCGGATCGCCACGTCAGAACGCTGGCGCGATAAATCCACGGGCGAAAATCGTGAAAAGACAGAATGGCATTCAGTTGCAATTTTTTCTGAAGGTTTGGTGCGCGTATGCGAACAGTACCTCAAGAAAGGGTCCAAAGTCTTTGTTGAGGGGCAGTTGCAAACCCGCAAATGGCAGGACCAAAGCGGCAATGATCGCTATTCCACAGAGGTCGTGCTTCAAGGTTATAACGGTACATTGACCATGCTCGACGGTCGCGATGGCGGCAGTTCAGGTGGTGGCGGTGGCTATGACCAAGGTGGCGGCGGTTACGGCGGCGGCTCGCAGGGGGGTGGCTATGACAGCGGTCCCCAAAGCGGCGGCGGTGGAAACTCTGATCTGGACGACGAGATCCCATTCTAAACTTAATGATTAAATCGGCACGCTGCGGCGTGCCTTTTTTGTGTAAGGTCCTGCAATGACCTGTTTTTTGATGGAAAACCCGCGCGCGGTTCTGATCCATATCCCGAAAACAGGCGGCACGGCGATGCGGTGGCTGTGGCCTGATCCGCCTGTTCAGCGGTGCTATGGCTACATCCCTGACACTTGGATGGACGCCGAAAAAATCGCGGTCGTACGCAACCCTGAAGCGCGGTTTTTGTCGGGCGTTCGCATGTTCAAATACGGCACAACCGGCGTGAATGGCGCGGTTGAATCACCGCGCATGCCTGATCTTGATGTGGATCGCGCATTGGACATCGTGGAAAACCCAAGCGTTGGATTTGACCGCACACAGCGCACCGAGCGGGAGAATTTGAAGCATCACCTTTTGCCCCAAACCCATCCGTTCCATTGTTTGCATCTTGCCGATCACGTGCTGCGCCAAGAAACGCTGGCAGAGGATGTTGCGGCGCTGGGATTAGACGGCCTGCGCCCTTTGACGCGACAACGCGAGGCTGTGGCCGCTTCTGACCTGCTGCAACTGACAAACCAACAAAGGACACGTTTACAACGGGTCTTTGCGCAAGACTACGACCTTTTGGGGTATGACCAAACGGGCGCGGTTTCGAACCCCGTCACCTTGCCCCCTGCCCCTGAACGCGCAATTTGGCCGCTTTGGCCGGCCTATTTTTCGGATCAAACTGTTCTGGCAAAAATGGCGCAGGACGCTTTGCCAGCTGACGGCGTGGATTTGAAACCCTTTGTGGATGAAACGATTGCGGGCATTCCCAAAAGCACTTGGCCTGGGCGCAAAGGTAATTTGACGGAGCATTTTCGCAATCTGCAACCCGAATTTGTCGGGTCATCTCGGATCGCGCATCTGGCGGCTTGTTGCATCGTTGTCATTCGCAGAACCCAAGGCGCAGGCCCGGGCTTGCTGTTGTTCAACCGCATTATGAGCGAACATGGCGACGTGGTGCTGGCAGACATGAACAGCCGTTGGTTGTGTTCTGTGGCGGACACGCTGGCGGATCATGGTCAGCACCCCGCGCAACAAGCGCTTGGGTTGTGTGGGTCGTTGCTGGCGGCCGCGGTTAAGCTGGCTGAAACGGAACGTCTGATCTACGCCGTGCCGCGCCCCTGGCCCCCAAACGCGCGGCTTGGGGAAGATGGTGTGATGTATGACGGCGTGATTTCTTTCTGGGGCGAAAACGGCGATATGATCGACAATCTGCTGGACCGCGCAGCCAAGGCCGAAGACCTTGATCCGATCGGGGGACAGTTGATCCTAGAAATGACCAGCAGAATTCTGCGCTTTGACACCGTTTTCAGACGCATGGCAGAACTGTCAGGACGCCCCGATGTGCCCCAGATTTCCGACGAGATTCGCGCGCGGTTGACGCGGATCGCCAACAATCGGCTTTAGGTCCAAAAACACGGCCCAAATATGCAGAAATTCGCCTTAATTTGGTGGGTAAATGTTGTTCTGCCCCATGGGTTCGGATATACTGATCCACAACATATAGTATACAAAAACAAGGCAGAGCAGCGTGAGCGACGAGACAGAAGACCAGCCAGACGTTCCAGCAGACCGCCCCGTTTACGACGGTCCTTCCATCAGCATCGAAGAGGAGATGAAATCCTCCTATCTCGATTATGCAATGTCAGTCATTGTCAGCCGCGCGATCCCCGATCTGCGCGACGGTTTGAAACCCGTTCACCGCCGTATTTTGTACGCCATGAACGAAGGCGGTTACACGCACGACAAATCCTACCGGAAGGCCGCGAAATCCGTCGGCGACGTGATGGGCAGCTATCACCCGCATGGGGACAGCGCGATTTACGACAGTTTGGTGCGGATGGCGCAGGATTTCTCCATGTCGCTGATGCTGATCGACGGTCAGGGCAACTTTGGCTCTATGGACGGTGATAACGCTGCTGCCATGCGCTATACCGAGGCCCGTTTGGCAAAGTCCGCGCAGTCCTTGCTGGCGGATTTGGACAAGGACACGGTCGATTTCCAAGACAACTACGACGGCAAAGAAAAAGAACCGACCGTTCTGCCTGCAAAATACCCCAATATGCTGGTCAATGGCGCGGGTGGTATCGCGGTTGGTATGGCCACGAACATTCCGCCCCATAACTTGGGCGAAGTGATTGATGCGACACATGCGCTAATCGAAAACCCTGATCTATCTTCAGAAGAATTGATGGAATACATCCCTGCCCCTGATTTCCCGACAGGTGGCGTGATCCTTGGGCGTGCGGGCGCGAAAAAGGCCTACACCGAAGGGCGCGGCTCTGTAATTATGCGCGCGAAAACGCGGATCGAGGAAATTCGTAAGGACCGTTACGGCATTATTCTGGACGAAATTCCCTATCAGGTGAACAAAGCCACCATGATCGAAAAGATCGCGGAACTGGCGCGGGACAAAAAGATCGAAGGCATTTCGCACGTTCAAGACGAATCTGATCGTGTCGGCGTGCGTGTGGTTGTTGAACTTAAACGCGATGCAACGCCAGAAGTGGTGCTGAATCAGTTGTTCCGTTTCACACAGATGCAAACTTCGTTTGGCTGTAACATGCTTGCTTTGAACGGTGGGCGTCCTGAACAACTCACCCTGCGTGATTTCTTGACGCTCTTCTTGTCGTTCCGCGAGGAAGTGGTTGCACGTCGTACCGCGTTTGAATTGCGCAAAGCCCGTGAACGCAGCCATGTGCTGTGTGGTTTGGCTGTGGCGGTGTCCAATGTGGATGAAATCGTCGCAACGATCCGTGCCTCTGCCGATCCTGCCGAGGCCCGTGAAAAACTGATGACGCGGCGCTGGCCCGCGGCGGATATCGCCGAATACATCAAACTGATCGACGATCCGAGCCATACGATGAACGACGATGGCACGTATAATCTGTCCGAAGTTCAAGCCCGCGCCATTCTGGAACTGCGTTTGCAACGCCTGACAGCGATGGGCGTGAAAGAAGTGACGGACGAGCTGCAATCCTTGGCGCTGAAAATCAGCGACTATCTGGATATTCTGCGCTCTCGCACGCGGATCATGGAGATCATCAGCAACGAACTGACCGAAGTACGTGAACAATTTGCTGTGCCCCGCCGCACAGAGATCATCGAACACGTTGAAGGCTTTGAAGACGAAGACCTGATCGAGCGCGAAGACATGGTGGTGACCATCACCAACTCTGGCTACATCAAACGCACACCTTTGGATGAATTCCGTGCGCAAAAGCGTGGCGGCAAAGGTCTGCAAGGCATGTCAACCAAGGACGAAGATTTCGTCACGACATTGTTTGTCGCCAACACCCACACGCCGCTGTTGTTTTTCACGACGGATGGCATGGTTTATAAATTGAAAACATGGCGTCTGCCGCCCGGTGGTCGTACATCGCGCGGCAAGGCTATTGTGAATATCTTGCCGATCCCGTCTGGCGTGTCCATTGCGGCCATTATGCCTGTAGATCGGGACGAGGAAGATTGGGACGAATTGCAAGTAATCTTTGCCACAAGCGCTGGCACGGTGCGGCGTAACCGTCTGTCTGACTTCGCCAATGTAATGCGTAACGGTAAGATCGCGATGAAGCTGGAAGATGATCACGCGGACACCCGTTTGATCAACGCGCGGATTTGTTCTGAAGACGACGATATCATGCTGACCACAACTGCTGGCCGTGCGATCCGCTTCCGCTCTACTGATGTGCGTGTGTTTAACTCGCGCGCTTCTGTTGGTGTGCGTGGTATTTTGCTCAAGGGTGACGACGAGGTGGTTTCCATGTCCGTCATCCGCCATTTTGAAGCCAGCCCTGACGAACGAGCAGCCTACCTCAAAATGCGCCGCCTTTTGGCCGGCGTTGCTGACGACGCCGAGATCGAGGAAGAAGACGAAGGCAATGCAGATGCGGAATTCCCGCAAGAACGCTATGCGGAAATGTCCGCAGCCGAGAACCTTTTGCTGACGATCACTGTCGATGGTGCTGGTAAACTGTCATCCAGCCATGACTATCCGCTGCGCGGACGGGGTGGCCAAGGTGTCATGGCGATGGACATCAAAATGCGCGGCGGACCGATCATTTCGTCCTTCCCCGTCGAAATGGGCGACCAGATCATGCTGGCCACGTCTACAGGGCAATCCATCCGTGTGCCAATCGAAGGTATTTCCTTTAGGTCGCGCAGCGCTGGTGGTGTCCGTGTGTTCAACACAGGCAAAGACGAAAAGGTTGTTTCGGTCGCCTACATCGCAGATCAGGGTGGCGAAGACGATGTAGATGACGCAAGTGATACACCGTTAGATGATGCGGACGGGACCTAAAAACCAACCCTACGTTGTTTAAATCGTTAAGTAATCGTAAATAAAGAAAAGAAGAGGGTAAATATTGCGCCCTCTTCTTGACCTGTCGCTTTCCCAGCCTTAGCACTCGTATATTGGGTTTTTTCTGACCAAATGGTCAGTTAATCCATCCGTAATCGAGTAAAGGTAAATTTGGTCGTATGGATAATTGGGACGATCTTCGATTTGTGGTCGCTTTGGCGCGCTATGGCTCTATGGCCAACGCGGCACGTCATTTGCGCACAAATACGGCCACGGTGTCCCGTCGGATCAAACGTCTGAACCAAAGCGCGGATACCGTTCTGTTCCAAAAGGGTGCAACGGAATGGGAACTCACGCCTGAAGGTCAGCGGCTCTATGATCTTGCAGCCAGTTTTGGTGAAGAGCTGGAATCCTTTGAGGCCTCGTCCCACACCAGCGAACGGGCCGTTCAAACGGTGCGCGTCACAAGTTTGGAATTTTTAAACGCGCTGGTCTTATCCCCCGCCATCAAATCTTTTCGCCAAAACCATCCAAATATTGCGCTCGAATTGTCTGCGACGGACCGCAATGTCAGCCTTGCCTACGGAGAAGCCGATATCGCATTGCGCCTGTCCCGCCCCAGCGAAGGGCGATTGGTCGCGCGCCGCATCGCCGATATTAAAATGGGTGTGTTCGGACAAAAAGGCTCGAAAGATAACGACTGGATCGGGTTACCTTACGAATTGGACTGGACGCCCGAAATGAAAAACGGCCATGCGCATTTTGGCTGTGAACCAGCGCTGCGGATTTCTTCGTTCGTTGGAATATTAACCGCGATGGAGGAAACCGGGCTAAGTGGAATCGCACCGCAGTTCCTGGCCGATGCCTGCGGACCCTATGAATTGCTGCAACCCAAAGAAGAACGCTGCATCCGCGAAGTCTGGATGTTGGTCCATGAAACCCGAAAGAATGACTTGGGAATTAGAAATACTTGCAAGTGGATCGAAAATTCTTTCGGTGCGATTAATGCGTCTTAAACTTTTTGGGGGACGCATTCCTACAATTTTAACGTGCAAACCCCTATTTTGTATGGAAATACAGTAAATCAATAGCTTAACATGTTTCATATCTACTTTTGTGCAAAGACACCTTTGCAATTTAGTTGCTTTACCAATGGATCAGATTGGCGTTCAGTGTGCACGGTATCAAGGCCTGCTACCCATCTATTGGCCTTGTGTAGTCCTCGGACTCGTACCAGTTCCCACTGCGAACCCCTACCGCAGTGGGAGCACCACCCCCTCCAGAAATTGCAGCTTTCCAATTGCTGCGCCCTGCCCTAAATCCCCCTTATGACAAAACCGATACATATCATTGGCGGTGGCATGGCGGGCTCTGAAGCTGCTTGGCAAATCGTCTCCGCTGGCCACCCCGTAGTGATCCACGAAATGCGGCCTACTGTTGGCACGTTCGCGCACCAAACCGACAGTTTGGCAGAATTGGTCTGTTCCAATTCCTTCCGCTCGGATGATCACGAAGCAAACGCCGTTGGTCTGCTGCATTGGGAAATGCGTGCCGCAAACAGCCTGATCATGGAAATGGCCGAAGTCCACAAACTGCCCGCAGGCGGTGCGCTGGCTGTAGACCGCGAACCGTTCGCAGCGGCCGTGACGGATCGTTTGTTAAACCACCCGCTGGTGACGCTCGAACGGGGTGAAGTTTCGGGCCTGCCGCCAGAAGACTGGGGTCAAACCATCGTCGCAACGGGCCCGCTGACGTCATCATCACTGGCAGAGTCTATCTTAGCTGCGACCGGCGAAGGCGCGCTTGCGTTCTTTGATGCGATTGCCCCAATCGTTTACGCAGACAGCATTGATATGTCCAAAGCGTGGTTCCAATCCCGTTATGACAAAGGCGAAACAGAAGAAGAGCGCACGGCCTATTTGAACTGCCCGATGGACAAAGACACCTATGAGGCGTTTATCGACGCGCTGCTGGAGTCTGGAAAAACCGAATTCAAAGACTGGGAAAAAGACACGCCCTATTTTGATGGCTGTTTGCCTATCGAAGTGATGGCCGAGCGGGGCCGTGAAACACTGCGCTTTGGTCCGATGAAACCCGTTGGCCTGACCAACCCGCATCAACCCGATGTAAAACCCTATGCCGTGGTGCAACTGCGCCGCGACAATGCTCTGGGCACGCTTTACAACATCGTCGGGTTCCAGACCAAGATGAAATACGGCGAACAGGCGCAGGCTTTTGCGCTGATCCCTGGTTTGGAAAACGCCAAATTTGCGCGTCTCGGGGGCATTCACCGCAACACATTTATCAACTCACCCCGACTGCTCGATGGGCAAATGCGTTTGAAATCGCGCCCTGATATACGGTTTGCGGGACAGATTTCAGGAGTTGAAGGTTATGTCGAAAGCGCAGCGATGGGTTTGCTTGCAGGGCGGATGGCGGTGGCAGAGGCCGAGGGGCAAACCCTGTCTGATGTTCCCCAAACAACAGCAATGGGCGCGCTGGTCACACACATCACAGGCGGCGCAGATGCAAAAACGTTCCAGCCGATGAATGTAAACTTTGGCCTCTTTCCACTGGTGGACGGCGTGAAAGGCGGACGACGCAATCGCAAAGACCGCTACAAAGCCTATACGGATCGCGCCAAAGCCGATTGGCAGGATTGGTTGCAAGGGGCCTAATCGCTGGCTAGTGTTTGGAGCATGAGTGATCACAACAACCACCTCGATCGCGCGTATAAATTGGACAGTGTGAATGAAACGCGCGATTTTTACGCCGATTGGGCCGCAACCTATGACGCAGAAATCGCTGAAAACGGATACGCCACGCCAAAACGCTGTGCCGAGGCTGTGTCGAAGTTTTCCTCCTCGGATGCTGTTGTTTTGGACACGGGATGCGGAACAGGCCTTTCGGGACTTGCGCTCAGGGCTGCTGGATTTGCGCACATTGACGGGTTCGATATTACCGATGAAATGCTTAACGTCGCGCGGGGGCGTGACCTATATCGCAACATCTGGCTGGCCGAGGCTGGCGCGCAGATTGACGTGTCACGCGGGCCATATGACGTGATCGCCGCCATTGGTGTGATCGGAAACGGAGCCGCCCCCGTGACCTTTTTCTACGACATCATAAAGCAGATGAATCGTGGATCGTTTTTTGTGTTTTCGTTCAATGATCACACGCTCGAAGATCCGCAATTTGAAGGCGCTTTGAACAACACGCTCGACACGGGTGGGTATGGTTTGGTGTTCAAGGAATATGGGCCACATTTTCCCAAACGGGACATGAATTCAAATGTTTACGTGATGCAACGCCATTGACGATTGAACGGTTTGCTCCTTCGCCCACAGGGTTGTTGCACCTTGGCCATGCGTATTCCGCGCTCACGGCCTTTGACGCGGCGCAGGCCGCAAACGGGCGTTTTTTGGTGCGTATCGAAGACATCGACGGACCGCGCTGCAGGCCTGAATTTACCGATGCAATTTACGAAGATTTGACCTGGCTCGGCATTGAATGGGAACGGCCTGTTTTGTTTCAATCGAAACGAATGGCGGCCTATGATGCCGCTGTAAAAAGGTTAACGGAAATGGGCCTAACGTATCATTGTTCCTGCACCCGCAGGGATATAGCGGCGGCCCTGTCCGCGCCCCAAGAAGGCGGAGAACCCGCCTTTGGCCCTGACGGTGCGATCTATCCTGGAACCTGCCGTGGGCGGAAGGGAAACGTTGAGGATGCAGTGCGTCTCGATATGCGAAAGGCATTGGCCACGCTCGATGGGTCGAAAGATCTGTCCTACACTGAAATCGGCATGGATGCTGGGGTTAAGGTTTTGGACAAAACAGCCCTAATCGAGCAGTGCGGCGACATCGTTCTGGCACGCAAAGATATCGGCACATCCTACCACGTGGCGGTTGTTGTGGATGACGCGTATCAAAAGGTTACTCACGTCACACGCGGTGTGGACATGGCCTCGGCCACGCAGATCCATGTGGTGTTGCAACGCTTGCTCGACCTGCCCACACCCACGTATCGCCACCACCGTCTGATCCGCGATGACACTGGTAAACGCCTTGCCAAACGGCACGACGCGCTGGCCATCCGCGCGTTGCGGGATCAGGGCTGGAGCGTGAAAGACATCCGTGCGGCAGTTACTTTATCGGCTTAAGCAGTTCTACTTCACCATCTAACACGCTGGTGTAAAAACAATTTCTGCGATTGGTGTGACAGGCAGCGCCCACTTGATCGACCAGCACCAAAATACAATCGCGATCACAGTCGATCCGCATGTCCACCAGCGCCTGTGTATGGCCAGAGGTCTTGCCTTTCACCCAAAACGCAGACCGCGAGCGGGACCAATAGGTGACTTCCTTGGTTTCAAGCGTCTGCGCAATCGCATCCGCGTTCATCCATGCCATCATCAGAACCTCGCCCGTGTCATGCTGCTGGGCGATACAAGGCACAAGGCCTGCGTCATTAAATTTCAACGTGGTTGGATCAAATTTTGTCATGACGGGCGGGTTCCTCTTTCCAAGGGGCAGCTTGAGGCCTAGTTAATAGGGTAAGCAAGAAAACGAAAGGGCTGCGTGATGACAGACGCATCCGATATGATCAAACTCTATTCCAACCGTATTTTGGCGCTGGCAGCGGATATTCCGCATTCGGACCGTTTGGATGCACCAGACGCGAGCGAGATGAAACGCTCCCCCCTGTGCGGGTCCACTGTGACGGTCGATGTGTCTGTGCAAAATGGCGTGGTGTCTGCCTTTGGCCAAGACGTGAAAGCCTGTGCTTTGGGGCAAGCATCTGCCAGTGTTCTGGGGTCTGCCGTGGTGGGCCAATCGCTCGATACGATCCGCAAAGGGCGTGATGAGTTGGCGGCTATGCTAAAATCTGACGGCCCTGCCCCTGCGGCCCCCTTTGACGAGTTGAAGGTTCTGGAACCCGCAAAGGCGTATAAAAACCGCCATGCGTCTGTTCTACTGGCTTTTGACGCCACCGTGGCTGCTCTGGAATCCCTATCCGAAACCGCATAAAAAAACGCCGCGACCCAGATGGGCGCGGCGCAAAGTAAGCGGTTGGTTGCAAGCAAGTGAAACGAGGCAACGCTTCTACCGTAAGGGACGGCGGGGGTATCTTTTGGGACGAGGCAACATCCAGATACCAAAGGTTTTCAAACGAGACTAAGAAAACCTGTGCAGCTTGCGAACCGCGGACGAAACTGAAATCAGAGGGTCGTAACAGGGAGGTGCAAAACCACCAACAGCATCACAAAGATTGCGGAAACACCGGCCAAGTCCTCTAGGACGTTGATGGCGTTGTTGCTCAGGATTTGGATCATTTGGCGGATCATTTTGGACCTCAATGTTGTTTTGTTCTCGTCAGTTCCTGTAATGTTCTACATTTGTTTACCATTTTCAACATAAAAATGAGAACATTTGTGAACTTTCTGTTAACCCACTGAAATAAAACGAATAGCTTTGTCCTGTTCCATCAAATAAAGTAGCGTTCTGGCGGCCTGACCCCGAGCTGATTGCATTTTCGGGTCCGTTGTTAGCAATAAACGCGCATCATCCTGCGCCGTTTTCATCAAATCGCCCTGCGTTTCGATATCGGCAATCTGGAACCGCGGCAGGCCTGATTGCGCAACGCCCAGCACATCGCCCGCGCCGCGAATTTTCAAATCTTCCTCTGCGATCTTGAACCCGTCATCCGTGTCACGCATGGTTTTTAACCGTCGCTCTGCTGTTTGGCCAAGTGTGCCATACATCAACAAACAGGTAGACGCTTCGGAGCCGCGCCCGACACGACCCCGCAGTTGGTGCAACTGCGCCAAACCAAAACTTTCCGCCTGTTCAATCACCATAATCGACGCTGTTGGAACGTTTACGCCCACCTCAATCACCGTGGTCGCGACCAGCAGTTTCGTTTTACCCGCAATAAAATCGGCCATGGCCGCATCTTTGTCCGCAGGTGGCATCTGCCCGTGAACCATGCCAACGTTTTCTTCGCCCAAAGCCACACGCAACATCCGATATCGGTCTTCTGTGGCGGCCCAATCTTTGGTCTCGCTTTCGCCCACCAACGGACACACCCAATAGGCTTGCCTTCCATCCGCAATCGCAGTTTTCAGCCGTTCGATCACCTGTTCAAGACGGCTTTGCGACACCAAAACCGTTTCAATAGGCTTACGTCCTGCGGGTTTTTCATCCAGCACGGACACATCCATATCCCCGTAATTCGCCAACTCTAGCGAGCGTGGAATTGGCGTCGCAGTCATCACAAGGATATCAACTGCCGCGCCTTTGGACCCAAGATCAAGCCGCTGCCGCACACCAAATCGGTGCTGTTCGTCGATCACGGCCAGACGAAGGTCTTTAAATTCAACGTCTTGTTGGAAAACCGCATGTGTACCCACTAGGATCTGGATTTTCCCCTCGGCGAGGGCCGCCAGTTTCGCACGGCGCTCGCCCCCTTTGTCGCGCCCCGTGAGAATTTCCAGAACAACGCCCGCTTGGGCCGCCAAGGGCTGCAATCCTTCAAGATGTTGACGCGCCAGAATTTCAGTTGGGGCCATCATCACGCCCTGCCCGCCTGCTTCGACTGCGGCCAGCAATGCGATCAATGCGACCAGTGTTTTACCAGACCCAACATCCCCTTGTAGCAATCGATTCATGCGGCGCGGAGTGGCCATATCGTCAGTGATTTCTTCGAACGCCCGCAGTTGCGCACCCGTCGCCGAATAGGGAAGCGCCTTTAGTACCTTGTTGCGCAACGCGCCGTTGCCTTGCGTCACAACACCCTTTTTCTTACGCACTGAATGCCGCGCCAGTGCCAAAGTCAGTTGGTGCGCAAGCAGTTCATCATATGCCAAACGCGCCCGCGCGGGGCTGGCGGGATGCAGATCACTGGTCTTTTCGGGATGATGCGCTGTGACAACCGCTTCGTTCCACGCGGGCCATTCGTGCTTTGTTATCAGGCTCGGTTCAATCCATTCTTCCAAAACAGGCGCGCGCTCCAACGCGCTTTTGCTCGCCTTGCCCATCTGTTTTTGGGTCACA
>CALLAV010000105.1 GCA_938001995.1 uncultured Amylibacter sp.
GATTTCTTGTCCGTATGGCGGCGAGACAGTGAGTTCCAAGAACCGCCCATCGTCACGGGGTTTGCCGACGGATTGTTCGGATTTGGCAGCGGCAAATTCCAACGGGACGGTTGAATTCGGTTGCAGGTGCAGCACATTTCCGTCGGCGGTAAAGTAATCCACATAGATGTAGCCATCATAATCGGGCGCGGACAGATCCAACGTCAGGCGCTGGCCGTTGGTATAAGTGTAGTTGCGGGCAAAACCGCTAGGACCGACCACGCGCGGGTTGGTGATTTGATCGGTGGATTGCGGCAGGCCGACATTGGCGATGCCCGACAACGCACCGCATTGGGGACGGGGCAAAATCAACAGATTTTCGGACACAGGGATTGCGCTGCCGACCTGTTCTGTGAGCGCCGCTAGGATCGCGCCGCGCATGTCCGGATCGGGGATGTGGCCACGCAGTTGCAGTTCGCCCGTTTCGGGTTCGAACACGGTTTGCAGACGGGCGCAGGGAACGGAGGCAAGTACGGCGGAGATTCCATCGCGAACTGTGTCTGTGTTTTGTGTGGCGTCCCCTAGCTGCATGAACGCTTGGATCGCCGCGAGGGATACGGGGTCCATCGACCCTTCGCCTGACCATGCAAGAGAAGCGGTTCCTTTTTCGGCGGGCAGGACCAGGGTTGGGCTGCCTTTTGTTTCGGTTTGTGTTGGCTGTGTTGGATCAGATGCGACCGACACGGACGCAACGGCGCTGGCGGTTAGGGTTGCGGCGGCGGTTTCGGTTGGTTTGGCGACTGTGGCTTTGGTCACGGTGGCGGTTTGTGTAGCAGGTTTGAGCGCGGCCGTGGGAGCAGGGACAGCACTTTGTGTTTCTGCAATGAAGGCTGCCGCTGCCGCCTTTTGTGGCGTGAGTGCGGCAGGTGTTGCGGTGGATTGGCGGATGGTGCTTTGGCCGGCATTGGTGGACGGCGCCGCGGATTCGGTTGCCTCTTCTGATTGGGCGGGGGCCTCGGTTGCGTCAACGCGGTCCACTTTTTCAGAGGCGATGTTAAGGCGGGATTTCTGGGTCGGTTGGTTTTCGACGGGGTCTGGCGCGGTGGCCAGCGTAAGCGCCAAAAGTGCGCCGCCGTGGGCGAGGACGGATAGCGCGGCGCAGGCGGCCCATATGATCGGACGCTTTGTCATGGGGTTGCGGGGGTTACGACAAGTTCGATGTCGCGCGCGCCAAGCGCTTCGATTTGGGCGACGAGCGGAAGGACGAAACGCAGTTCTGCATCTTTGTGCGCATTCACGCGGATTAATGTTTTGGGCGCTTCGGTGAGCGTGGCGCGCAGGGTTTCGAGCATTTCTGGCGTCGTTAGGACTGCACCGTCGAGGGCCATTGCACCATCGGCGCTGATCGACAGCGTTGCACCGCCCCCTGGCATGTCGCTGCCTGTGAGGGCAGTGGCGGGGGTCACGTCAAACGGGGCGGTGGCGTCCATGCGACCGATCAACATGAAGAAGATCAGCAGAAAGAACACCACATCAATCAAAGGAATGATCGTTTCGGGCGATTGGCGTTTTGCGGGGCGAGCAAGCTTCATTGCGACGCCTCCAACTGGACGATGCGCAGACGCGTGAGGCCCGCTGCGGTAAGGGTGTCCATGAGGGTTACGAGGCTTTGCGTCGAAGCGCGGGCAGAAGGCAGGATCAGGATATTGAGGTCCGGTCCGCGCGCTTGCAGCGTGCTGGAGAGTTGGGAGAGTTGTGTAGGGCGGCCTTGCAAATAGGTGCGCCCATCGCCGCCCAAACGGATCATCGCAGTTTGCGATTCTGCGGGGGCTGTGGTGCGGGCGGTGTCCTCGCTGCTTTGCGCCATCGGGATCATATCTAGGTTGAGGTAGGTGGATGTGACCATAAAGAACACCAGCATGATCAACAGAACGTCGATCATGGACACAAGCGAGATAAGCCGCTGTGGGGATTTGGTGCGTTTTAACTGCATTGATTAACGCGCGTCTTCTGTTGCGAACAACTGGCCCACGGCGGATTCGATGTGACCTGCGGCGCGTTCGACTTTTTCCGACAAAAGGTTTGCGGCAACGGCGGCGGGGATGGCCACTAGCAGGCCAGCGGCGGTCGTCAGCAGCGCCTGCCAGATTCCAGCGGCAAGGAGCGAGGCGTTTGCAGCACCTTCAGCAAGAGCGAGTTCTTGGAACGATTGGATCATGCCGAGGACTGTTCCTAAAAGGCCAAGGAGGGGGCTGATCATGGCGATAAGCTCTAGGATGCGAATGTGACGGTTCATAGTTGCGACTTCGGCATTGCCGCGCCATTCAAGATCGCCCGTTAAAACCGCACGGGGTTTGTTTGCCGTAAGCCCTTCCATTGCGGTGAGTGTAACACGGTCCGCGGGGGTTGTGCCTGTTTCAAGCGTTCGCATGGCGGCGGTCTTGTCACCGCTGGCCCATTGATTGAACGCGGCGGCGCGGTTTGCCTCGCCGCCTAGCACGCCGCGCAGGGACAGGGTTTTGACGCAAATCAGCATTAACGAGAAAAGAGAGAGGACGAGCAGCAGCCAAACAATAGGGCCACCGCTTGTGAGCATACCCGTAAGATCGCCCATTATTTCACCAGTGTCGCAGAAGTGCGGCTGGTCAGGGTGAGCATCGGAAAGCAATCCATTTCTTCGCCGTTTTGCGGGCGGCAAGAGGCAAGCTCGTGCAGCAGAATTTCAGAAATGTTTTCACAAGGAATTTCCGAGATATCAAACAGTTTGAGCGTGGTGCGTGCCGCAGAAATTGGCGCTGCGTCGATGGACAGCAAACGGTCAATGACTCCCTGTTTATCGAGAATCGCTAGGGACATTTCAAACCCCTCTAGGGTGATGTCGGATTGGTTTCGGAACAAGAAAAAGGCACGACAGCCGCCAGCCTCACTCGCCTCAAACTTGTTTAGCTCTACGGTCAGTTTCGCAGATTGTGCCATGGAATGAGTGGTTTGCGCGCCAAAGGCCATTACACCAAGCGCTGCAAGGAGCGTTATTTTCTTAAAAAATTTCATCATCAAACCCTTCGTGAATTCACCGCAAGAATGGGAGCCAGTCCGAGCGTGGGTCAAGACCCTTTAAGTAGAGCCGTGAGAAATTCATAAAAAATGGCAGAAATACTAGTAATGCAAAAATGTTATGCTAACGTTTGGGTCAAGGATTTGAGAAATATTAATATTTCTTGGGGGAATCCAATAAAAGAGCACAAACTGTGCCAGATATCACTTCGGGGACGAGCTTCGTTCATTATTGAGTTTATTACAGGCAGTCGCGGTCACGTTTGACGGGTTGCGGTACAAAGATTTTGCGGTCTGAGTTTTTGAAACGGGGACCACGTATAGGGAAGAGAATAGTGGAAGAGCTCCTGAAAAATTTTGGAGAAGACGCGCCAAGTGGTGAGAATCTGGAATACGAAACAGTTTTCGCGGATTTGCAACTGGCGGCACAGCCCGGCGAGGAACGCCAGATTGGTGACGAGATCATCGAAGCCTCTGATCCTGACGACAGCGCCATTATTGAAAAAGCCACAGCCGTTTTGGAACAGAGCCACGATTTACGGGCGGCTGTGTACTTAGCAGGCGCGGAATTGCGCAAAAACGGGTTTGCGGGTTTTGCGCAGGTCACATCGTACATGCGCGGGTGTCTGGAGCAATATTGGGACACATGTCATCCAGAACTGGATGAAGACGACGACAATGATCCGACGATGCGCGTGAACACGGTGCTTGGCCTGGCAGACGATGCCACAATGATCAAAGTGATCCGACGCGCACCGCTGACGCAAAGCAACACATTTGGCCGTATCACGCTGCGCGATATCGCTGTGGCGGACGGTGAAGTTGCGCCGCTTGATGGTGCCGAGAATATTCCTGACCAAGCGGGCATCGCTGCGGCATTCAAAGACACAGACGCCGACACACTGACAGAGATTCACACAGCTGTGGCACAGGCGCTCGAAGATGTGCGTGCTATGGACGCGGTATTTGACGACAAGACACCCGGCATGGGTCCTGATCTAGCGCCGCTGATCAAAACGCTGCAACGGGCTGTGACCCGTCTGGCGGAGGAGACAGGCGTGGAAACGGACGAAGTTGTCGAAGAAGAGGCCGAATCCGCCAGCGGTGGCGCCCCTGCAAAGGCGGCGCCAAGTGGAGCGATCACATCCCCACGCGATGTAGAGAACGCGATTGATCGCATCGTTTTGTACTACAACACCTACGAACCATCGAGCCCAGTGCCGATTTTGCTGGCCCGTGCCAAGCGGTTGGTTGGTGCGGATTTCATGACCATCGTCAACGATATCGCTGCGGATGGTGTCCACAACGTCAAACTGGTGGGAGGCATCGTAGACGAAGAATAACCCTTTCGGTTTGCGGAACCCGCCCCAAGGCAAACCGCGCACTTTTTACGTATCAACAGAATGGAGAATTTAATGTCGAGTTCACAAAAATTTATCGCCCGCAACAGGGCCCCCCGCGTGCAGATCGAATATGATGTGGAGCTGTATGGCGCCGAGAAAAAGGTTCAACTGCCGTTTGTGATGGGCGTTATGTCCGACCTTGCTGGCAAGTCCGAAGTGGAACAGCCTGGCATCGCAGATCGCAAGTTTCTTGAAATCGATGTCGACAACTTTGACAGCCGCATGAAGGCGATGAAACCACGCGCTGCGTTTTCTGTGCCAAACATGCTGACGGGTGAGGGCAACATGTCTGTTGATCTGTCCTTTGAGAGCATGGACGAGTTTTCACCAGGCGCGATTGCGCAAAAGGTTGAGCCATTGAAGCAACTGCTGGATGCGCGGAATGAGTTGTCTAACCTGATGACCTATATGGACGGCAAGCCTGGCGCGGAAGAGTTGATTGCAGACGCAATGAACAACCCTGAACTGTTGAAATCCCTTGCGGCCACACCGGCAGCATCTGACGACGAAGGGGAGGAATAATCCATGGCTGATAAAGCAACAGAAGCCGAAGCAGGTGCCGTCGAAACCGAAGAAGTCGACTTTGCCTCGCTGTTGAACAAAGAGTTCAAGCCGCGCACAGACAATGCCAAATCGGCGGTGGAATCTGCGGTGAAAACGCTGGCGCAACAGGCGCTGGAAAACACAGGGCTGATTTCTGACGACGTTCTGCATTCCATCGAAGCGATGGTCGCTGAGATCGACAAGAAGCTGTCCGAACAGGTGAACGCAATCATTCACCACGAAGACTATCAAAAGCTGGAAAGCTCTTGGCGTGGTTTGCATCACCTTGTGAACAACACCGAAACAGACGAGCAGTTGAAAATTCGGGTGATGAACATCTCGAAGAAGGATCTGCACAAGACTCTGCGTAAATTCAAAGGTGCGGCTTGGGATCAATCACCGATCTTTAAGAAACTGTACGAAGAAGAATTCGGTCAGTTTGGTGGCGAGCCTTATGGTTGTCTGGTGGGCGACTACCACTTCAACCATTCTGCACCAGATGTGGAATTGCTGGGTGAGATGGCCAAAGTGGCTGCGGCTGCGCACGCGCCGTTCATCACGGGTGCTGACCCATCCCTGATGCAGTTCGAAAGCTGGCAGGAATTGGCGAACCCGCGCGATCTGACCAAGATCACGTCTACGCCTGAATACGCCGCATGGAACAGCCTGCGCAATTCCGAAGACTCCAAATATCTGGGTCTGGCAATGCCACGGTTCTTGGGACGTCAGCCTTACGGTGCGAATTCCAATCCAGTGGAAGAGTTCGCCTTTGAAGAAGACACAGGCAACGCAGAATCCGAGAACTTTGGTTGGGTGAATGCCGCCTACGGTATGGCGACAAACATCAACCGTTCGTTCAAAGAATACGGCTGGTGTAGCCGCATCCGCGGTGTGGAAAGTGGCGGTACGGTTGAAAACCTGCCAACGCACACCTTCCCAACGGATGACGGTGGCGTGGACATGAAATGCCCAACTGAAATCGGCATTTCGGATCGCCGCGAAGCGGAATTGGCGCGGGGCGGTTTGATGCCCTTGATCCACCGTAAAAACACAGACATGGCGGCCTTTATTGGTGCGCAGTCTTTGCACAGACCTGCAGAATACGACGACGCAGATGCGACCGCGAACGCCAACTTGGCTGCTCGT
>CALLAV010000106.1 GCA_938001995.1 uncultured Amylibacter sp.
GTGAATATCCATGCCTGGCAGTTGTTCGCCGCTTTCGAGTGAGAGTTTGAGGGGAGACCCTTCCTCGATGCTGTCGTGGCGGGTGAAGGCGACTTTGCCGCCATTTTCGCGCCATGCGTCTAGCAGCCCGATGATGTTGTCTTCGGCGGCGAGGTTGTTGCGACGGCCTGTTGGGCCGCCGTAATACGCGGTGTCGTTGACGCCTTTTTGCACGTCGATCAGCAGAAGGGCGGTGTTTTCATCAAATTGTGGGATCATGGATCAGCTTTCTTGTGTTGATCGTAGCTTGCCCCAAGTTCGCCGCGCAGGAAATCCCCGAAATGCAAGGGGGCGAATTGGGGCTCGCCTGTGCCTGCGAGTGGTTCGACGGTGGTGTTAACGTGCGGGTCGAAAAAGAAGGGGATAGAGTAGCGTTCGCGACCCGAGCGGTTAATCACGCGGTGGGGGGTGGATTTGAGGGAACCGTTGGAGAAGCGGTTCAGCATGTCGCCCACATTGACCACGAAAGTGCCGTCGATTTTGGGGGCGTCGATCCAATCGTCCGATGGCGTTTGCACTTGCAGCCCGCCGACGCCGTCTTGGGCAAGGAGGGTGAGCGCACCGAAATCGGTGTGCGGTGCGGAGCCGTAGAGATCATCGGCGGACAGCGGTGGTGTTGGGGGATAGTGGAGGAGGCGGAGCCAGAGGGTGGGGTCCTCAAAGGCTGGCGAGAGGTCGGCCGGGTCCGCGTTGCAGGCCTTGGCGGCGATGGCGATGAGGCGTTGGCCGAGGGTTGTCATTGCGGTTGTGTAAGCTGTGAGCGTGTCGCGAAAGTTTGACAGATCAGGCCATTGGTTGGGGCCTGAAAGGTATTCATCTGGGTTTACCACGCTTTCGCCCATCATCATGAAGCTGCTGGATTGGTTGGGTTTTTTCACGTCGGCGAGTTTGGAATTCACGTCTGTAGAGGTGTTGATGGGTATGTAGCCTCGATGATTTTCGTTGAGCGCGATTTTCTGTTTTTCGGCCTCTTGCAGCGCATGGAATGCGGCAGAGGCAGTGAAGGTCGCGTCGATTAGGTCCTGCGGGATGCCATGGTTTTTGATGTAGGCAAAGCCAGCGGTAGAATAGGTAGCGGCGAAGTCGGAAATGATCGTGTCATCCGACGCGGCGAGGTCGATCACAGGGATCTGGGTAAAGTCAGTCATAGAGGCACCTTGTGCAAAAGTTGGAAGGGGATGGGCGCAGGGCTGCGCTATCCTTCGAACCGTTTGCGGCGGTGGAAATCGTGGCGTTCGAGGACGACGCGAGGTGGAAATGGGGTGGTCATGGTGAGAGGGTAACGAGGGAGTATGACGGCGGCAAGTGTTTGTTAAGGGCTGGTGGATGTTTGGACTGGAAGTAACGGCCAAGTCCTGCAAAAGTGCCAGAAAACCAAAATAGGCGTTTTAATTCAATGGCCCGCAACATTCCAATTGCCGCAATTTCAATGGGGGTGCTCGCCGCGTTTGTCGGGTTTTCGGCGTCATTTGCCATTGTTCTTGCAGGGATCAAAGCAATGGGAGCCACGGATGGGCAAGCGGCGACTGGTTTGTTTTTTGCGACCCTTGGGATGGGAATTTGCAGCATTTGGTTGCCTATGGTGACACGCATCCCTACGGCCGTGGCGTGGTCTACGCCCGGCGCTGCGTTTTTGGCGGCCACGGCGGCGTTGCCAGGTGGATTTGGCGAAGCCGTTGGGGCAATGATTTATTGCGGTGGGCTGATTGTTCTCACCGGGTTCATTCCAAGTGTTGGACGGATTGTTGCGGCCATTCCAAAGCCGATAGCAAACGGACTGCTGGCGGGTGTTTTGCTAAAACTGTGTTTCGCACCTGCGATTGCGTTGGGGTCCATACCTTTTTTGGTTCTGCCAGTGCTGATCGCGTGGTTGATCGGTTTGATGTGGAACAGGTTGGCAGCGATGCCGTTTGCGGTGATCGCGTTTTTGGTGGTGCTGTATTTTGGTGTTGATACTACCGGAGCGTCTTTGCAAGCCGAGACCATGTGGCTGCCGGCATTCGCTCCAGCCGCGCCGATCTTTACGGTGTCGTCGTTCTTTTCGATCGCTGTGCCGCTGTATCTGGTGACTATGGCGGGGCAGAATATCCCGGGTTTTGCTGTGTTGGAGCTGAACGGCTATGCCGTGGAGCGACAGCCTTTGATCCGCAATACTGGTCTTGTCAGCCTTGTGATCGCCCCGTTCGGGTCAGTTCCAGTGAACATGTCGGCGATCACAGCGGCAATGATGGCAGGGGAGGATGCGGGTCGCGATCCTGCTGTTCGGTATTGGGCCGCAATTACATCAGGTGTTGTCTATGTGGTGTTGGCGTTTGCGGCGGCTCTGGTGACGTCTTTGGCGAGCCTTGCGCCATTGAATCTGATCACTGCTGTAGCTGGTCTTGCGCTTATCCCTGCGCTGGTAGGGTCCATTTCAGCAGCCGTTAGTGACCCCAAGCAGTTAGAAGCGCCTGCGTTAACGTTTTTGATTGCCGCAAGTGGCATGACATTAATGGGTGTCAGTGGCGCATTTTGGGGCGTTTTACTGGGTGTGCTTGTATGGGGTGCGAAGGCGATTGCTGCGAAGTAGGGGATGGTTTCGCCTAGTGCAGAACCATGCCGTCTGGACGGGTTTGAACGTAGTGTGCCAACCGTGTTTCGAGTGAACCCGCATGCAGTTCCAGCTTATGCCCATCTGGGTCTAGAAAATAGAGCGACGCGCCCTCTGATGTGTTTTCTTTCCACTGGGCGGCGGTTTCGGCGATGTGGTCAGCGGTGTAATCGAACGCGGATTCTGCGCAGGAAAACGCGATGTGCGTATCGTCGCCGCGCGGGGTGACTTGTTTTTCTAAACTGAGGCAGAGCCAAAGGTCACCAAGTTCGAAATACGCGCCTTTGGGCCATTCGGCCTTGAGCGTTGCCCCAAGCGTATTACGATAAAAGGCGATGGATTTGGGCAGGTCGGAGCAGGCGAGCGTGATGTGGTTCACGCCCTGTAAGTCTATGGTCTTCATCTTAAAATTCTTCGGTTCTGGGGCCGCCCTGCCACGGTTGTGCAAGATCGGAAAAGCGGGTGAAGCGGCCTTCAAACGCAAGATCAACGGAGCCGATGGGGCCGTGGCGTTGCTTGCCAATAATGACTTCGGCTTTGCCCATCAGCTCTTCCATTTCGGCCTGCCATGTGGCCATTTTTTCCAGCTCGTGTTCGGCAGGTTTTTCGCGCTCTTTGTAATATTCACCGCGGTAGACGAACATAACGCAGTCGGCATCTTGCTCGATCGAGCCTGACTCGCGCAGGTCCGACAGCTGCGGGCGTTTGTCGTCGCGGCTTTCCACCTGACGGGACAGCTGGGAGAGCGCGATGACAGGAATGTCGAGTTCCTTGGCGATGGCTTTCATGCCTTGGGTGATCTCGGATACTTCGTTCACGCGGCTGTCTTTGGCAGTGGCGGGGCGCACCAGTTGCAAATAGTCGATAATCAGCACGTCGAGTCCGTGAGTCCGTTTCAAACGCCGCGCGCGGGCTGCGAGGGTAGAGATCGGCAAGGCGGCTGTGTCGTCGATATACAGCGGACAGGATTCGAGGGATTTAGCGGCTTCTACGAAGCGGCGGAATTCGTCTTCGGACATATCGCCTGAGCGAATGCGGTGCGATTCCACTTCGGCGGCTTCGGACAGAATACGGGCGGCGAGCTGTTCTGCGGACATCTCGAGAGAGTAAAACCCAACGACGCCACCAGAGACCGCGCCTTCTGATCCGTCTTGGAGTTTGCCCTTCTTGTAGGCCTTGGCGATATTATAGGCGATGTTGGTCGCAAGCGATGTTTTCCCCATCGACGGACGCCCAGCGAGGATCAACAAGTCGGATTTATGCAACCCGCCAAGCTTGCCATCCATGTCCTTAAGGCCGGTAGAAATGCCCGCCATGTCGCCGTCACGTTGGTACGCGGCGTTGGCCATGTTCACAGCATCCGTGACGGCCTTAAGGAAGGATTGAAAGCCTGAATCAACGGATCCCTGCTCGCCAAGCGCATAAAGCCGTTGTTCGGCAGCGACGATTTGTTCTTTCGGCTCATCGTCCACATTCATCGCCGTGGCTTTTACGGTGATTTCCTCGCCAATTGCGATCAAATCACGGCGGATTGCCATGTCATAGATAATCTGTGCGTAATCCTTGGCCGCAAAGACAGACATCGACGCACCCGCAAGCCGCACGAGGTACGCGGGGCCGCCCAATTCGGCAAGGCCTGCGTCTTCTTCTAGAAAGGCTTTGATCGTGACGGGGGACGCCAGCGCGTTCTTTTGAATGCGGCGCGCAATCACTTCGAAGATACGACCGTGTACGGGATCAAAAAAGTGTTCCTCTTTCACCAAAGAGGCCACACGGTCAAAGACATCGTTGTTCACCAACAAAGCACCAAGCAGCGCCTGTTCCGCCTCAATCGAATGGGGCAGCACTTGGGTCGGGTCAGATTGCGCGTCCTGACCGTCTGTTGGGGGTGTATTACCGTCCATTTTTTCCTCGGATTCTGGTTAGAGGAGTTGTTGTAGATTTGGTACGGATTGGCAATCTTGATAAGGTTGTGGATAACTTCGGTATAAGCCAAAAAACGGCGCAAAATACAGGGGTTAGTGGGTTTAGTGAAAGCTTAAAAAAAGTTTAACGCACCAATGGGTGAACACTAAATACTGTGGATAACTTTTGCTTAACCACAATTCGTGCTAGGTTCATTTTATGAGGACGCGAATCGGGTGTGGTTCGGGTGGGTGCAAATCCTCGTCTCGGAAAGGCGCAAGCTGGACCGATTTTTGCGCACACAAGAACCATCTTCGCCAGTTTCGGCTGGATTCGGACTGTCGTTCTTATAACTGCCTCATGGCTGTGTACCCTCCAAGGTCTACGGCTATTCATCAGGTATACTTACCCGACTGCTTTTGCAGTCGGGTTTTTTCTTGGGGT
>CALLAV010000107.1 GCA_938001995.1 uncultured Amylibacter sp.
TTTTACTCATTTTCAGGAAAATTGACCTCTTGGTAATGAGGTTTTTACCCAACCCTGCTTGACTCCAACCCACTAAACACCTAGACGACCCTCAATCCATTGGAAGCATCAGCCTTCCGGTCTCAGGATCGCCATCCATCAGCGAGTTTCGCCCATGGGTGTAATTGTCGTATGAAACCGTCTGTGGGACCCAGACAGATGAGAAAGCCGTGCATGCAAATCGCTGTCCGCCCTTATGAAATAGCTGATCAAACGCTCGAGGACACTCTTGAACGTATGGTTGGCCCGCAGGGTAAATGGCGGGAAACCCGCGATGTGCAGCTTGGGATGATTGAACGGCTTGGAATCCAGCCCGATATGTCCTTCGCCGACATTGGGTGTGGAACTTTGCGCGCTGGTTTGCCGCTTATCGGGTTTTTGGATGCGGGAAAGTACTTTGGCATTGATGTGAACGACAAATCCATCGCCCTTGGCAAAGATTTGGTGGACCGTTTCGCGCTGACAGAAAAGGCACCGACGCTGCTGCACAGCACAACCTTTGGCGCAGACGAAATTTCACCGTCCCAAAAAATGGATCGTATTTGGTCCTATCAGGTTGCGATCCATCTGTTCGAAGATCAGGTTCGTGCTCTTTTGACTTCCATTGCAAAAATGCTTGCTTCAAACGGCAAGGCATGGGTCAGCGTGATTATTGAAGGGACCGGAAATGACTTTTCCCAAATTGGTGATTGGTCAGGATTCCCTGTGAGTAAATGCGGCAGCGGTTTTTTCAAAAGCGCAAGCCAATCCGCTGGCCTTTCTTTCGAAGTGCTCGGAACGTTGGGCGATTATGGCCTCCCACAGGATCGCGGTGGTGCTGGCTATACTCTTGTGCAACTTACAAAGCTGAATTGAGGTCGATATGTTTGAATCACTCTCCGACCGCCTCTCTGGCGTCTTTGACAAACTCACCAAACAAGGTGCGTTGTCCGAAGCTGATGTATCCACCGCCCTGCGCGAAGTTCGTGTTGCGCTGCTCGAAGCAGACGTTTCCCTGCCAGTAGCGCGCGATTTCATCAAGGCCATTCAGGACAAAGCCACGGGCCAGAACGTCACCAAATCCGTGACACCGGGCCAACAAGTTGTGAAAATCGTTCACGACGAAATGGTGCATTTCCTGTCGGGTGATGATGCGAACGCTGGCACGCTGAAGGTCGACAATCCGCCTGCGCCGATCCTGATGGTCGGTCTGCAAGGCTCTGGTAAAACAACAACAACCGCGAAACTCGCCAAGCGCCTGAACGAGCGCGAAAAGAAGCGTGTTTTGATGGCCTCGCTCGACACCAACCGCCCTGCGGCGATGGAACAGTTGGCGATTTTGGGTTCACAGATTGGCGTTGATACGCTGCCGATCATCAAGGGTGAAACACCTGTTCAGATCGCAAAACGTGCAAAACAGCAGGCGACGCTGGGTGGCTATGACGTTTACATGCTCGACACGGCGGGCCGTCTGCACATCGACGAAGAGCTGATCCAACAAGCTGCGGAAGTGCGCGATGTGGCACAGCCCCGTGAAACACTGTTGGTGGTGGATGGCCTCACAGGCCAAGACGCGGTGAATGTTGCCACAGAATTTGACGACAAAATTGGCGTCAGCGGCGTTGTCCTCACCCGTATGGACGGCGACGGGCGCGGCGGTGCGGCCTTGTCCATGAAGGCCGTTACAGGCAAGCCCATCAAATTCGTCGGGCTCGGCGAAAAGATGGACGCGCTCGAAGAGTTTCACCCAGAACGGGTTGCAGGCCGCATCCTTGGCATGGGCGATATCGTTTCCCTTGTGGAAAAAGCCCAAGAAACCATCGAGGCTGAACAAGCCGAGCGCATGATGAAGCGCATGTCCAAAGGTCAGTTCAACATGAACGACCTTAAAGGCCAGCTGGAACAGATGAAAAAGATGGGCGGCATGGAAGGCATCATGGGGATGATGCCGGGCATGAAAAAAATGGCGAAGCAGGTCGAGGAATCTGGCATGGACGACAGCGTCTTTAACCGCCAGATCGCCTTGATCAATTCCATGACCAAGAAAGAACGTGCCAACCCTAAGCTGCTGCAAGCCAGCCGCAAAAAACGCATCGCTGCAGGTGCGGGTTTGCAAGTGTCCGAGTTGAACCAACTGATGAAAATGCACCGTCAAATGGCGGACATGATGAAGAAGATGGGCAAAATGGGCAAAGGTGGCATGCTCAAGCAAGCCATGAAGGGCATGATGGGCAAAGGCGGCCTTCCGGGCGGAATGCCAGGCGATATGGATCCGAAACAATTGGAAGCAGCGGCCAAGCAGATGGGCGCGAAAATGCCCGGTGGTGGTTTGCCAGGTTTGGGCGGCGGTATGGGTTTGCCCCCTGGGTTGTCAGGGTTTGGTAAAAAGAAATGACCCTCACCAACGCCCCCACACTGGAAACAGACCGCTTGATCCTGCGCGGACCACAGGTTTCGGATTTTGATCCGTTGGCCGTGTTCTATGCGTCTGAGTATTGCGCGGGTTTTGGTGGCCCGATGAAACGGGACGACGCGTGGCGTTGGTTTGCGCTCAACATCGGCCATTGGCACATTCACGGCTACGGCTATTTTTCCATTGTCGAAAAGGCGTCGGGCAAACATGTCGGCCTTTCTGGCATTTGGAATCCTGATGGTTGGCCAGAACCCGAACTCGGGTACGCGCTGTTCCAAGAATTTGAAGGCAAAGGCATCGCCTATGAGGCGTCTGTTCGCACGCGCCAGTGGGCCTATTCCGACCTTGGTTTTAAAACACTGTCCTCGCATATTGTGCCAGACAACACACGTTCCATGGCACTCGCAACGCGTCTTGGTGCTGTCTACGAGTCTAGTTACCAAAACCCGCACATGGGCGAAGACCAGATTTTCCGTCATCCAGCACCGGAGGCATTGGCATGACCGATACTGTCCAGAAAGCCGCTGAAATTCTCAAGGAGCATCGCGATAGCATTGATCGTCTTGATGCGATCCTCGTCTACACATTGGGCGAGCGGTTCAAACACACACAGGCCGTGGGCAAGCTAAAAGCGACCCATGACCTCCCGCCATCTGATCCAACCCGTGAAGCAGGTCAAATCGAACGTCTCGAAGATTTGGCTAAACGGGCGGATCTTGATCCCGAATTCGCCAAGAAGTTCCTGAACTTCATCATCAGCGAAGTAATCCAACACCACAAACAACACCAATCTTGAGGGAAATCCCTCAATTCAGTTTTGAGGCATCCGCCTCGAGCGCCATTTAAGGAGAAAACACCATGGCAATGAAGATCAGACTGGCCCGCGGCGGCTCTAAGAAACGTCCATTTTACCGCGTTGTGGCTGCAGACAGCCGCATGCCACGCGATGGCCGTTACATCGAAAAGCTGGGCACATATAACCCACTGCTCGCCAAAGACGACGAAGCCCGCGTTCAGTTGAACATGGAACGCGTTCAATACTGGCTCGGCGAAGGCGCACAGCCAACAGACCGCGTATCTCGTTTCCTCGAGGCCGCTGGCGTTGTTGAGAAAACAGAACGTGCCAACATGAAAAAAGGCGAGCCAGGCAAGAAAGCCGTAGAGCGCGCTGAAGAGAAAGCACAAAAAGCAGCAGACGCTGCCGAAGCTGCCAAAGCACCAGCAGAAGAGCCTGCTGTAGAAGAAGCACCTGCAGAAGAAGCTGCAGCTGAAGAAGAAGCGAAAGCTGAGTAATCAGTGAAAGGACCGGCTTGATGCGCGAATTTTCGTCTGATTTTCGGTCCGAGTTTTTTGATCTCTTGAAGTGGCGCCGCGATGTGCGCCACTTCAAAACTGACCCTATCCCCCAAGACAGTCTTACCGAATGCTTCGAGGCGTTTCGCCTTGCGCCCTCTGTTGGCCTGTCCGAGCCGTGGCGTATTGTGCATTTGTCTACTGATGATGTGCGGGCCAAGGCCTATGCCAATTTTAAGGCGCAGAACGACAAGGCATTGTCTGGATACAGCGGCGATCAGGCAAAGAAATACGCCGATCTGAAACTTGCTGGCATGAAAGAAGCACCCGAACAATTCGCCATCTTTTGCGATGACAGCACGACAAAGGGTTCGGGCCTTGGCGCATCCACAATGAACGAAGCGCGGCGCTATTCGGTGGTGTCCGCCATTATGTCGTTCTGGTTGATTGCACGGGCCCATTCGCTGGGGCTTGGCTGGGTGTCAATCCTCGATCCCGCACAACTGTGCCGTGATCTGGATGTGCCAGACGATTGGACGCTGGTCGCCTATCTGTGCGTTGGGTATCCCGAGGAAGAAAGCCTCCAGCCAGAGCTGGAAGCCAAAGGCTGGGAAGACCGCTCAGACGTTTTACAGATCATCGACCGTTAGGCTGCAAACCCGTCCGTTTGCCGCGCCCAGAACCGCGCGTAAAACCCGTTCTTTGCCAACAGATCATCATGCGTGCCTTCTTCGACAATCTGGCCCGCATCCAACACGATAATGCGATCCATTTTTGCAATCGTGCTGAGGCGGTGGGCGATGGCCAAAACGGTTTTGCCCTCGATCACTTGGTCTAGCGCGGTTTGAATGGCGGCTTCCACTTCACTATCGAGCGCTGAAGTTGCTTCATCCAGAACAAGGATGGGCGCGTCTTTGAGGATAGCACGGGCCAATGCAATGCGTTGGCGTTGTCCGCCAGACAATTTCACACCCCGTTCCCCCAGATGCGCAGCATAGCCTTTGCGGCCCGCATGGTCTTCCAGCTCTTGAATGAACTCATGTGCTTCGGCTCGTTTAGCTGCCTCGAACAACTCCGCTTCACTTGCATCGGGGCGACCATACAGAATATTTTCCCGCGCGGATCGGTTGAACATAGCGGTGTCTTGCGTGACCATCCCGATCTGACGGCGTAGGTCCTCTTCTGACGTTTCGCGCAGGTCTAAACCGCCAATACGCACCGCTCCTTTGTCCACATCATACAGCCGCAGCAACAGGGCCACGAGCGTAGATTTCCCCGCACCCGACGCGCCGACGATACCCAAACGCTCGCCCGGCTTTACGGTCAAGCTGATCCCCTGAACGCCGTTGTCTTCGCGCCCGTAGCCGAAATTCACCGCGTCGAATTCGATCAAACCACTGCCGTCAATATCTGCGGGGGTAGGGGTCTCTTCCAGTCGATTGGGCGGGGCGAGGGTGCGCATGGCGTCTTCGACCTCGCCGATGTTGGCGTAGATCACCATCACCGTGAACCCGACCCAACCTGTCATCTGCGCAATGCGAATGGACACAGCCCCTGCGGTCACAATCTCACCCGGAGAGGCCATGCCTTTGGTCCACAAATACAGTGTTGCACCGACCAAAACCACGGGCAAAATCCCCGCGAGCGAGATCATAGTGAAGCGGAACAGAGTCGCGATGACCTTGAAGTTATACTCTTCCTCGCGGAAATGCCCCATCGCCCCGATGGCGGCACTGTCCTCAAAATCGCGGCGCGCAAACAGCTTAACTGTTTTGATATTCGTAATGGTATCAACCACTTGACCCGTCACAGTGGCCCGCGCGCCAGCCCGTGCCTTACCTCGCGCACGCACGCGCGGCAGGAACCAACGGATCGCGAGCAGGTAAAACACGGCCCAGATGCCAAGCCCAATGGCCATCCACACGTTGATTGTGGTCAGCAGCAAAACCGACCCCACAAGGGATGCCAACGCAAAGAAAACAACGTTGATGGTTTCCCCGACAACATCAGAAACGGCACGCGCCGCTTGCATTTCTTTTTGCGCAATGCGTCCTGCAAAATCATCGTCGAAAAAGCCGATGTTTTGCCCCAGAACCCAGCGATGCAGACGGCTGTGCACCAATGGGTTCAAGTTCGTGACAACAAGGATAGGGGTCACAGCAGAAGACAGCCCAAATGTGATCGGCCGCAACAATAGGAAGAACAGCAGCGCACCTGTGAACAGTTGCGTGTTTTGCGACCACAGGTTGTTGACGCCGCTTTCCAAGGCACTGTCGATGACCGACCCAAGGATGATCGCCGTAAACACTTCGATTACGCCCACAAGTGCCGACAGGAACCCTGCAATCCAGATCCAGTGCATGGTTCCGCTGATGCACCAGCGAAAGAACGGCCAAAGCGTCAA
>CALLAV010000108.1 GCA_938001995.1 uncultured Amylibacter sp.
GCCAGTTCTATTTCCTTGTTGATCCAACGACCTTTGCGGGGGATGCGTTTTACGACCGTTTGGCGCGGGTGTCCGATGCGGTTGCAGAACAACCTGGCGCGCGTTTGCCGGGGGCAAATCGTGTGTTGCCAACAGAGGTCAGCATCAGTGCAGATTTGTGGGAAAAGACACAGGTTCTTGCAGGTTAAACCGCTAGAACTGTTCCTTGTAACTCTTTGGTATTAGTTGCTTTTCGCGGCTTTGTCAGCTTCGCGTTTTGCGATGCGGCAGACCTCGATCACGGGCAGCAACGCCTTGCTGGATCCACGTAATGGGAAGCGTTCGGTTTGCTCATAGGCCAGCAATTTGATGTCGGCATAGTTGCCTGACACTAAACGGCTGAACACAGGGGAGCGTGGTTCTTTTTCCAAGAAGGTCCACACCCCCGTGGCGTCGTCATAGTTAGCGACGTTGGTGTAGCCAAAGGAACGAAAATCCATAAACACCATTTCTGTTGGCCCGCCAAGCGAGTTTGGCTCTGTGCGAATGCCGCTGTCTTGATAGGGAATGGCCGCGACGAGTGCTGCGGCTTCGCGGTCTTCCGCGCTCAGTTGATCGCCTGCCTCTGTCCCGTTTTCCGTGTCTTGCGCGATCACAGGTGGGGTGAAAGCAAAGCCCGGTCGATAACGGATCACCATGTTTGGTGCGGCTGCGTCACAATGCACTTGCATCGCCAGCCACGTTTCTTCGGACTCGTTTGTGCAAAACAATAGGGCTGTAGCAGGATTACCAAAGGTTTCATTTGCAGGAATGTGTTCCCAATTGGCACAACTGTTGCGCCAACTAATCCGTTCTGCTGTTGCAATAGAAGGTGTCGATGTGACAGCCATCAGCGCCAAACACCCAAAATGTAAAAGAACTTTCATACGAATACTTCCTTGCAGCAGGTGCCTGATTACCCCTAACCAGACAAGGCGCGAAACTAAGGCCCAAATCTGCGAATGAAAAGGGTTTTTGAGCGGTCTTTTACCCAGTTTTCAATAGTTTTCGCCAAAATGCAGGCGCGCAAACAACCCTAGATGGGCAATTCACGCGTTTGGGTGTAAGGGCTGTGGGGTTATTCTTCGAAATAGTCGATGAAGGTATCGCCACTTTGCGTAAAGACTTTGACGCGGTAATCCCCCACAGGCAGACGGAAACGGCGACCCGCACAATTGTGGACGGCAGTTTCTAGCATCTCGTAGCCACGGCTGATTTCGCGCGGTGAAATCGGCTCTAGCGTAACGCCTTGACGGCGTTCCAAATCATCTACGGTTAGTTTGGCCTCTACGATGCCCGAGAATTTCTTACGATCCCGCATCGCGCTTTTGAAACAATAGTGCAGGCGGGATGCTTTCTCGTCAAAGTCTACGGCAGGGACAGCTAACCAATTGATATCGGTGACATTCATCTGCATGCGACCGTCTTTGAACAGCATAAAGGCCGTGCCTTTGATTTCGCATTCATCCGACAAATCCAAACAATCCAAAATCGCATTCCGCTTTTTGCGGCCTGCGTCGAACAAAACCTGATAGCGAATGTTGTCGATCTTAAATTGGAAATCAGGACGCGTGCGGCGTTGGTTGCTGACCAGCGCATCAAAGGTAAAGGATTGCTGGCTCCAGCCTTCGAAAACTTCGCTTAGTGATTTTTCAGGTGCCGCTGTTTCTGTTTCACTGGTTTCTTGTGCAGTGCTTGGCAAAGCAGCCAAGAAGGAAAACGCAGCGGCGAGGGCAATTTTTGAAATTGAATGGGTCATTGTGTGCTCGTTGTTTTATTAAACTTAACCCGAGACTGACGTGTGTTTTCGGCAAAAATTGGGCGAGATCGAAGAAAATCCTGCGAAAAACTGTGGCGCAATTAACCCAAATCAGGTGTGAAACGCGCTATACTCAACCAACAACAGCGAATTTTTAGGCAGAAGTTGGGCGGTTTACACGTCCAACTCTTCAACGAACTGCGCGTTTTGTTGGATATATTCAAACCGCATCTCGGGCTTTTTGCCCATCAGTCGCTCCACCAGATCAGATGTTTCCCCCGGCTCGTCGTCATCCACGGACACGCGGATCAGCTTGCGGGTCTCAGGATTCATCGTGGTTTCTTTCAGATCAATCGCGTTCATTTCGCCAAGACCCTTAAAGCGCGACACATCAATCTTGCCACGTCCACCGAGCCCTTTTTCAAGCAGCTCATCGCGTTCGGCTTCATCCAGAACGTAAACGGTTTTCGCGCCTTGGACCAATTTGAACAGAGGCGGACAGGCCAGATACAGATGCCCGTTGTCCACCAACGGGCGCATTTGCGTGAAAAAGAACGTCATTAGCAACGCCGCGATATGCGCACCATCCACGTCCGCATCGGTCATGATGATGATTTTCTCGTAACGCAGGTCTTCGACGTTGAACTTTGTCCCCATACCCACGCCCAGCGTTTCACACAGGTCCGAAATCTCTTGGTTCGATGTCAGTTTGCCACTGGCTGCCCCCAAAACGTTCAGGATTTTACCCTTGAGCGGCAACAAAGCCTGGGTTTTACGATCCCGCGCGCCTTTGCCAGACCCGCCGGCGGAGTCCCCTTCCACGATGAACAATTCCGTCCCCGTGCGGTCTTTATTCGTGCAATCCACCAGTTTGCCAGGCAGACGCAGTTTTTTCGTCGCCGATTTGCGTGCGGTTTCCTTTTCCGCACGTCTGCGCATGCGTTCTTCGGCCTTGAGCACCATATAATCAAGGATCGCACCCGCCGCTTTGGTATCGGCAGCCAACCAGTTGTCAAAGTGGTCGCGTACCGAATTTTCGACCCATTTCTGCACTTCGACGGTGGCTAAACGGTCCTTGGTCTGGCCTACAAATTTAGGCTCGCGGATAAACACAGAGACCAGCGCACAGCCCCCACCCATCACGTCATCGCGGTTGATTTGTGTGGCTTTTTTATTGCCGACCAGTTCCCCGTAGGCCTTGATCGCCTTCATCACAGCGCCCCAAAAGCCCGCCTCATGGGTGCCACCTTCAGGCGTTGGAACCGTGTTACAATAAGATTGCATGAAGGCATCGCGCGACGGCGTCCAGTTGATCGCCCAATCCACTGATCCGACGAATCCTGCGCCAAACTTCTCAGCAAAACTGACCTGTCCTGCAAAAGCTGCATCGGAATACGTACTCGATCCTTCAAGCCGTTCTGCCAGATAATCGGCCAAACCGTTGGGGAAATGGAACTTATCCGTCAGTGGGGTGTCATCGTCTTTGCCAATGCATGACGCATCACATTTCCAACGGATTTCTACACCCGAAAACAGATAGGCCTTGGACTTGGCCATAGAATACAGCCGCTTTGGCTTAAACTTGGCGACGTTGCCAAAAATTTCGGGGTCGGGGTGGAAGGTTACCGATGTCCCACGCCGATTGTTGGTGGACCCAAGGTTTTGCAACGCGCCCAAGGGCACTCCACGGCTGAATTCCATTGCGAACAATTCGCGGTTTCGCGCCACTTCGACACGCAAATGATCGGACAGCGCGTTCACACAGCTAGAGCCAACACCGTTCAATCCGCCCGAGGTTTCATAGTTGTCGCCCGAAAACTTGCCGCCCGCGTTGAGCGTACAAAAGATAATCTCTAGCGCGGATTTGCTGGGGTCTTTGGGGTGCGGGTCCACAGGAATGCCACGGCCATTGTCGCGCACGGTGACGCTGAAATCAGCGTTCAGTTCAATCTCGATCCAATTGGCATGGCCTGCCACGGCCTCGTCCATGGAGTTATCGACGATTTCTGCCACCATGTGATGCAACGCGCGATCATCTGTGCCGCCAATATACATGCCCGGGCGCAGGCGCACGTGCTCCATATCTTCCAGCACTTGGATAGAAGACGCATCATAGGCGTTTTTCTCAGGCTCTTGGCCTGAAAGAAGGTCGTTGGGGGCCATTTTGCTCGATTCCTGCAGGCTTATATTTTTTCAGTATTAGACCACTCGGTGCCACGCGGCGCAAGATGTTGTATGGCATTGCGGTTAAATCAGCCTTGCCGAATGGGGAAATTTCCGCCAAAGGCCCGATCATGAAACACCTTCTGTTCTTTCTGGCGTTGATCCCTATCGCGCTTTTGCTCGGTTCGACGCCTGGATCCTTGCATCCGCTGGCAGACAGCCTCGCGGTGTTTCGCTTTCACATTGCGTGGTTTGCGCTGGCAGGGGCGTTGGTGCTGTTGGTGCAGGGCTGGCGGCGTTCTGGCATCGCTGCGGGCATGCTGTCGCTTGCAGCCATTGGCGCCATATGGTGGAGTTACGCGCCCCAGACGCCCAGTAAACCGCTGACCTACAGCCTGTATCAAAAGAACCTGTCCTATCGTTTGGGCGAGGCTGCAGACATCATTGCGGATATGCGTGCCTCAAAGGCGGATTTTATCACCCTTCAAGAGGTCACAACCCGCAACACGGAAATCTTGCAAGGGTTGTCGCCTGATTATTCCAGCCAAGCCCTGTGCAAATTCGCCACTGTTGGTGGCGTGGCCGTTGCAGCGCGGTTTCCAAAAACCAAGGCTCCAGTCATTTGTGATGAACGCATCGGTATCGTCGCCTTGCAACTCGCGACGCCAAAGGGACCACTTTGGCTTGTGTCGCTCCATTTGCCGTGGCCTTTTCCCTTTGAACAGGCGGAACATGTTCGCCAGATTGTTCCCATTCTAGAAAACCTAAAAGGACCCATCATCCTTGGCGGCGATTTCAATATGGTCCCTTGGTCCTATACAATGACCCAGATCGAAGCCGCAACACGCTCCCGCCGTGTTGGGGCAACGCATGGCACGTTCCTGCTGGAAGAAACGATCATGATCCCGATTGATCATGTGCTTGCCCCAACGAATTGCATAGGCGAGGTTTCCACCCTTGACCTTCTTGGCTCGGACCATCACGGTGTCCTTGCACGCTTTACACTAGACGCCTGCTAACCGCTGCGACCTGCTTTACCGCCGTCACAGCACCCCAAAATCGAAAGCTATGGCAATGACAGCCCATATTGCATCTACCACCCCTATGTCATGGGGGGGCCACATTCGCGCCTCTGTCGCTCTTGGTATTCCGCTGGTGGGCAGTCACGTGGCGCAAATGCTCACGCATATTACGGATGTGGTGATGCTGGGGTGGTATTCGGTGGATGCGTTGGCGGCAGTTGTCCTTGCCAGTCAAATCTATTTTGTCATCTTTATTGTTGGGTCCGGGTTTGCCTTTGCCATCATGCCCATGTGCGCCGCCGCTATTGGTGCAGGGGATGATCGCCAAGTGCGCCGTTCCGTGCGTATGGGGGCGTGGATTGTCACGATATACGGTCTGATATTCGCCATTCCGCTTTGGTTCTTGGAATCGATCTTGCTGGGATTGGGGCAGCAAGCAGATCTGGCAGCAATCGCTCAGGACTATATGCGGATTGCCGTTCTTGGCCTGTTTCCTGCCTTGTGGATTATGGTGCTCAAAAGCTACCTGTCCGCGCTTGAACGGGCCAATATCGTTTTGATCGCGACCCTTTTGGCAGCGCTTGCCAACATCGGTTTCAACTATGCGCTGATTTTTGGTAACTTTGGCTTTCCCGAACTGGGCGCCAAGGGCGCGGCATGGGCATCGGTGCTGACCATCTCACTCAACTTCCTGTTTTTGTTGATTTATGCCCATGTTTTACCCACGTTGAAAAAATACGAACTGTTCCTCAACCCAACCCGTTTTGACCGCGAAGCATTTATCGAGACATTCAAACTCGGCTGGCCGATCTCCCTAACTCTGCTGGCTGAAACGAGCCTGTTTTCAGCTGCCACAATCATGGTCGGCTGGTCAGGCACCATCGCGCTGGCGGCCCACGGCATTGTCCTGCAAATTACATCTGTCGGTTTTATGATCCCGCTTGGTATATCCAATGTCGGTACGATCCGCGGGGGCCGCGCCCTTGGGCGCAAGGACAAGCTGCACCTCAAACGCGCCGCCGCTGTGGTGCTGTGGGGTGCATTTGCAGTCTCGCTCGTGTCCCTTACGCTTTACCTCACTGTGCCACGCTTCTTAATGCGCCTGTTCCTTGACCCAGCCGAGCCGGACCTGAACACCATTGTGGAAATGGGCGTGCTGTTGTTGGTGATCTCCGCTGCCTTCCAAATCGTAGACGCAATGCAGGTCGCGGCCCTTGGTATGCTGCGCGGGATCAAAGACACCACGGTCCCAATGATCCTTGCAGTAATCAGCTATTGGGTTATCGGAATGCCTTCCGCTTATATCCTCGGATTTTGGTTCGATTATGGCGCGCAGGGCGTCTGGGGCGGCTTGGTGATTGGCCTTTCGGTGGCTGCGGTGACAATGA
>CALLAV010000109.1 GCA_938001995.1 uncultured Amylibacter sp.
GTTAAGGCCCGGAAGTTTTTCTTCCGGGCCTTACTCTTTATCCCAATACGCGCCCGATGGCTTGATCGACGGCGTCTGTCACCTGATCCAGATCGTCTTTGGTGGCGATCAGGGCCGGTGCGAACAGCAATGTGTTGTTGTAGCCGGGCAATGACCGGTTTGTGGCCCCGATGATAACCCCTTGCGCCATACAATCCGCGACGATGGCCATGGCATGTTTTTCGTCGATGGGTTCTTTGGTGTCGCGGTCTTTGACCAACTCGACCCCGGCGAACAGGCCTTTGCCCCGGATGTCGCCAATCCATGCATGTTTCTCCATCATCTCAGAAAGACGGCCCATCAGGTGTTCGCCCATCGCAACCGAATTCCCAAGCAGGTCTTCTTCTTCGATGATCTTCATGTTCTCGATGGCCGCTGCGGGTCCCGCAGTACAGCCGCCGAAAGTCGAGATATCGCGGAAATAGCTCAGCTTGTCGGTGTCGTCCTTGAACTGTTCAAACACCGCATTGGTTGTTACGCAGCACGAGATTGCAGCGTATCCCGATGCCACGCCTTTCGCCATCGTCACGATATCCGGCTGGACGCCAAACTGCTGATAGCCAAACCATGTGCCAGTCCGGCCAAGTCCGCAAACGACCTCATCGATATGCAGCAGGATGTCGTATTTTTTGCAAAGCTCCTGCACGCGCTCCCAATAGCCCTTGGGGGGAACGATGATACCCCCGCCTGCAGTAATCGGTTCCAGGCAAAGCGCGCCGATGGTCTCGGCGCCTTCGGCGATGATCACATCTTCGATGGCCTGAGCTGCCTTGGCGCCATATTCCTCTCCCACCGAGCCATCCTGCGAACGATATTCAAGGCAGTGCGGCACACGGACAAACCCCGGTGTGAAGGGGCCATACTGCGCGTTGCGTTCATCCTGCCCGCCTGCTGACAAAGCGGCAATCGTGGTGCCGTGATAGTCGCGCTCACGGTACAGGATTTTGTATTTCTTGCCGCCGTGTTTGTTGTGGCTTATCTGGCGCACCATTTTGAACGCTTTTTCGTTCGCTTCGGACCCAGAGTTTGCGTAGTAAACGCGCGACAGGCCCGGCATTTTGTCTGTTAGCATCTTGGAAAAGATGGACCCTGGGATGGAACCCGCTGTTTGGGCGAAATAGTTCATTTTCACCAGCTGATCGCGCACGGCATCGGCGATGCGTTCGCGGCCATAGCCAACGTTAACGGTCCAAACGCCACCAGACACAGCATCCAAATGCTCTTTGCCTTTTTGGTCCCAAACGCGGTTGCCTTTGCCTTCCACGATGATGCGTGGATCAATGGTTTCAAACGGTTTGTGCTGGATTAGGTGGTGCCACACGTGGGCGCGGTCGTTTTCAACGATTTCTTGAATGTCATTGGTGGTCATCGAGTCCATTGCAGGCACCTTTCAGTTGTCAGAGGAGGGGGCGCGAGTGATTCCACGCCGATTTGTCTATCAAAGACCAAAGCTGAAAAACGGGATGTGCGATAGGGCCAGAGTTTTGGCCAGATAGGGCCAGTTGGTCCTAATTTACGTCCAACGCCTTGAGGCGGAGAATTTCAAACGGAATGGTTTCAAGCGTGTTGATGTGGGTGGATTCCAGCACCACATGGGGCGCGGCGCCGTTTGCATCCGCTTGCGCCCAACGATCCGCGCAGAGGCACCAACGATCGCCCGCCTTCAACCCGTCAAAGCCATACTTGGGCCGCGGCGTGGACAGATCGTTGCCCACAGATTTCGAAAATTCGAGGAATTCGTCCGTCAGCAAACAGCACACCGTGTGTTTGCCATGGTCCATCGGCCCCGTGTTACAACACCCATCGCGAAAGAACCCCGTGACGGGATCGGTGGAACAGGGTTTGAGCGTTTCGCCCAGCACATTCAGGCTGTCATCCATATCGACGTTCATTTGATCCCTCACAAAGAAAAACGGCCACCGCGAAGGTGGCCGTTTTCCAAGAAATTGTCACGTGAAATTAATAGGTAACAGTTGTTTGGATCGCATTTTCCAGCATCACATAGGCCCAGCTGTCCGCATGGCCTCGGTCCCGAATTTCCGCAAGCTGTTCCTTTGCGCCGTCCATGTTGCCATCAGCCACCATGCCTTGACCCATGTAGGAGCGGGCGAGGATGTAGTCTGGGTTAATCTCGAGCGCGCGAGCGTAATATTCCATCGCAATGGCCGTGCGGCCAAGTTTGCGGTTGGAAAAGCCGAGATAGTTCAAAATCCGTGGATCATCTTGGTTTTCCGCCAGTTGCAGCAGGTGGATCGCGTGATCAAATTTGCCGTCATAGGCCAAGTTGCGTGCGTTCACGAACAATGTGTCGTCGTCGAACATGCCGCGCGAGGCTTCAACACACTTCTTCTTTTTCTTATCGAGCACCATGCCCTTTTTCTTGCATGACTTTTCTGTCGCTGTCGGGGTGCTGCTGCTGGCAGCGAATGCGCCCCCTGCAACGGAAAGGCCAACCAATGTTGCTGTCACGAAAGGTATGAATTTCATCTATATGCTCCTTGTTGAATGTCGGGCCTGTCCCAACTTTGTAATCTGTAAACACTTTAGCGCCGATTTTATTCATTCATAGGGCGCTAACATGTTCGTGATGGAACTTTGATCACGCACCAAATGTTCCCCTTGGGTTCAATATAGGCCGCAGTTCTGAAAAATGAACAGTGCGATTGTAAACGGGGGGATTTGGGCGTGAATGCGACTCCCCAAAGAAAAAGGCCCACCCCGAGGGGCAGGCCTTTTGAAAGTGTATTGCGTCAGCTTAGGCTTTTGACGCTTCGCTGTCGTCTTCGGCAGGAGCTTCTTCTGCGTCGTCGTCAGAAGACGGCACAGCCTCTTCCAGATCGTCGAGCGCGGCAGAGCCGATATCGTCGAACAATTCGGCGATTTCGAATTCTGCTTCAGCTTCTGCTTCCGCTGCCAATTCCTGAATGGATTTGCCAGACGCTTGCAATTCAGCTTCTTCAGCGGAACGTGCAACGTTGATTTCAACAGTGCATTCCACTTCCGGGTGCAAACGCACGGTCATGTTGTGAACGCCCAATTCTTTGATTGGCGCTTCCAGGATCATCTGTTTCTTATCAACAGAGAACCCAGCTTCCGTCGCTGCTTCAGCCGCGTCGCGGTTGGAAACAGAGCCGTACAAAGAGCCAGCGTCAGATGCGGAGCGAATCACAACGAACTGCTGTCCGTCGAGTTTTGCTGCCACTGCTTCGGCTTCTGCCTTGGTTTCAAGGTTCTGTGCTTCGAGTTGAGCCTTGCGGTTTTCGAAGCTTTCCATGTTGCCTTTGGTGGCGCGCAACGCTTTGCCTTGGGGCAGCAGGAAGTTACGTGCGTAACCTTGCTTTACAGAAACCACATCGCCCATTTGACCGAGCTTTGCGACGCGTTCGAGAAGGATAACATCCATGAGTTTGCTCCTTACTTCACAGCGTAGGGCAGCAGTGCGAGGAAGCGGGCGCGTTTGATGGCTTTTGCCAATTCGCGTTGCTTCTTAGCAGATACTGCGGTGATACGGGATGGAACGATCTTGCCGCGCTCAGAGATGTAGCGTTGCAGCAATTTCGTGTCTTTGTAGTCGATCTTTGGCGCGTTATCACCAGAGAACGGACAAGACTTACGACGGCGGAAAAATGGTTTGTTTGCCATGATTTAGCGTCCTTTCTTAACGTTCGCGGCGACGTTCGTCGCGGGAGTTTTTGGCTTGAATTACAACGGAAGGGCCTTCTTCGTGCTCATCAACTTTGATGGTCAGAACGCGCATCACGTCTTCGTGCAAACGCATCAGGCGTTCCATCTCGGCGACAGCAGGTGCAGGTGCATCTGAGCGCAAGAAGGCATAGTGGCCTTTGCGGTTTTTGTTGATCTTGTAGGCCATTGTTTTCAGACCCCAGTATTCGTTCTCGACAACTTTACCACCGTTGTCTGTCAGAACGGCGCCGAAATGCTCGATGAGGCTTTCGGCTTGCGCGTTGGAAAGATCCTGACGCGCAATAAATGTGTGCTCGTAGAGCGCCATTTTATCACCATATGTAAGCGTGCTTCAAAACCGGGTCTGAACTTGTGCGCCCCGGTACGAGAGGCATCCGCGTGAAAGAGAAGTTGCACAAGATTTGAGGGGTGTAGCAGAGGCGGGGGGGAATGCAAGAAGAAGTGTTTGCTATTTGGATTAATGCGGGCAAGATGCAGAATGTCTATTGTTTACTATAGTTCTGAAACATGATTTCAGGGTTGGTTTTTTTGTTTTTGTGACCGCCTTTTGTTCGCTCATTGTGGCTTTGCAGGTTAAAGGAGGTTTTCCCCCTTTTTACTTCGTGCGTGAAAGATACTCCTTTTGGACCAAACCAATCGATTATCGAGAAGCTGAACGCAGGCGCGAACAAGAAGAAGATATTGAGAAGACGGTTAAAGCGCTTGTACCTTTGTTCGGCCTCTTGGTTCTTGGATTCGGTTTGAGTTTCGCAGGTTTGCAATCGTTTGGCGCTACCGTGCTTTTGCTCGCAAGTCTTTACATATTTTGGTATGTCAGCAAACTTCGCTCTGAAGTTCGTGATCGAAGTGGCGGGGTAGAATACTGGTTGGTTTATCCGATCACACAGCGATTTCCGATGCTGGTTTTTGACATTTGGGTTTTTGGGTTAAGTCTAATGTTTGGAATGTTCGGGTTTCTCTAGTTAAAGTCACCAACATTATTCGCGTTGGTGCGAACCAACGCCCCAATCGTTGCTAAAAACCGAACACAGAATTTTGAACATCGCAGTATTGAGCCTACGTCCATAGGTGTTACACCCATTCGATAATCATTCTGACAAGGAGATCCCCCATGAAAACCACTCTCTTCGCTGCTGCACTCGCACTC
>CALLAV010000110.1 GCA_938001995.1 uncultured Amylibacter sp.
TTCTTCGATGTTGTAATGGTCTTCCAAACGGGAATAGCTGTTCAGCCCTGGATGCACCCACGGCAGGTGATAGCTTTCGCAGTAATTTTCCACCGCCAGCTTCCAGTTGCAATTCACATCCAGCTTGAACGAACTGTCCGCACCCGAATGATACAACGGCTTATCAAACTCTTCCCAGCGTTCCAGCAATTCGCCGTGAACCTCCTCAAACGGAGCAGCCTGGCCCGACACATTCACAAATACCACGCCCAGCCACTCATGGCTGCGCATTTCAATCAGCCCCAGCTCATTGCGCTTAATATCGGCGTGGATATTCTGCCCCGGCCCACCCACATGCGGGGTCGAGCGCAGCTTGCCATCCAGTCCATAGCACCACGAATGGTAAGGGCAACGGATCGTGCCGCGCACATTGGTCGGCTTATCGATCAGGATCATGCCGCGATGCCGACAGGTGTTTTGATAGACCCGCACCGCCCCGTCGTGATCGCGCAGAATCAACAGCGGCACGCCGAGGAAATCTACGGGCATCGCATCGCCCTCATTTGGCACATCTTTGGCAAACCCAACGCCCGACCAATTGGCAAATAGCACCGATTTTCGCTCTTCCTCAAACGCAGCGGGATCCACGTAATGGGCATTTGGCAGGCCTTTGGCTTGCGCCACAGGTTGCATCACAGCGGACAGATCGGAGTGTAGGGTCATAGCGTCACCAGTCTTGAAAGAAACTCACCTGACTATGGGCGCAAAAACGGCGTCAGAAAAGATCAGGAATCTTTTCAAATTGGTGAATCTAGTTCACGTGATGGGCTTCCATCCAATCAAACAGCGCCGCCGCAGGCTCTGACAGTTCTGGCAGTGGAGAAATCAGGTAGAATGATCCTGGCGATTGGCAGAAATGATGATCGAGCACTGCCAAACGCCCATCCGCGATCAGTGCAGAGGTCAGTTTCCGCCACCCCAGCGCAACGCCTGCGCCTTCACGCGCCAACTGAATGGCAATCGTGTAGTTGTTCACCCGCCGCGCCATGGCCACAGGCCCCATATAGCCCATCATTTCAAACCACGTGGCCCATGTGGTCCAGTTTTCATTGCGCGCATCCATATTGATCAACGCCTGCCCCGCCAGATCTTCAAGGCTCGCATCCTTCAACTTTTCTGCCACTTCTGGTGAGCAAACTGGCACTAATTCGTCGTCAAACAGCTTAATAAACTTCGGTTCTTTGGGCGGCTCCAAGCGGTACTCAATCGCCAAATCCACAGTCAGCGGGCGCTCCATTGTGCTGTCCGACACCTGTTGGTTCACTTGAATATCTTCGTGATCCGCCCAGAACGAGATCACCCGCGGCGTCAGCCACAGGGACGACACGGCTGTCGTCGCCAGCACCTCAACCCGTGGCGTTTCTGCTTGCGTGCGCAAGGATGACGTAATGGCCGCAATGTCGCGGAAACTGTCGCGCAGCACTGCAAACAACCGTTCGCCTTCATCCGTCAGGGTCACCGCACGATGGCCGCGCGAAAACAGCGGCATGCCCAGCCATTTTTCGAGCGCTTTTACCTGATGGCTGACCGCACCGGGCGTCACGTTCAACTCGCTCGCCGCCTCGTTAAATGCGCCACGGCGTGACGCAGCTTCAAAGGCGCGCAGCATGGTCAGGGGTGGGATTTCGTATTGCTTGGCTCGCATGGGCTTGCTCGTTTTAGGTGAATTCACTTCACCTCTGTGGCATGCCCTAGCCTATAAATCAATCCAAAGGATCGCGCAGCTTTTGGCCTTCCACGCGACCTGAATTCACCTCAAGCCCCACGCGGTGGCGTGCAAAATAGCTCGGATCGGCAGATTGCATCAACGTCGCTGCCCCTTTGCCTTCTTCTCCAAGCCAAAGACCAAAATCGCTCCGGCGCACCGTCACTGGCTCGCGGTGATGCACTTCTGCCAACCCCTCGCCCGCCTCTGTCGTAACCATCGCGCAGGTCACGGATCGCGCACCATCAGGACCATTCCAAACCTGCCAAATTCCTGCAAAGGCCATCAATTCACCCTCATTGGGATAGATATACCAAGGCTCTTTGCCTTTCCCCTTTTCGCGGTGCCATTCGTAAAACCCATCCGCTGGGATCAAACACCGTCGCGTTTGTACCGCACTGCGAAACGCAGGCTTTTCTGCGATGGTTTCGGCCCGCGCATTGATCAGCATCGGCCCATCGCTCGGCGTTTTGTACCACTTTGGGATAAATCCCCAGCGCATCGGGACCAGATGGCGCGCGCCTTCGTAATTCACCGCTACAGGGATATCCGTGGTCGGGCAAATATTATAGCGTGGCTCGAACGATGCCTTCACATGCACCGCGTCAAACCAGCCAGCCACCGCATCAGGGGGCAACGTCAGGGCAAATCGTCCACACATTGCACCAGTCCACCGCAATTCCATCCAAACGACAAGCCCAGACTTGCACGAATTTGTAGAACGCCCTTCGCAGAACCCGAAACCGATTTTCCACCTATGCCGCGCGTCCGTTCCCTGCTTTTCTGT
>CALLAV010000111.1 GCA_938001995.1 uncultured Amylibacter sp.
GCGCACCGCGTTGGGAACCAAGGGCAATGGGCCGAAGATGTCCATACAAACCAGCGAAAGAAGTGCGCCAACAGGGCTTAGCACGGCACCTGCAAAGGGCAGATAAACCATCGCCGTGCCAAATCCTGTGAACCCGCGCACAACGCCGGCCAACACAGCCCCAAGGGCAACCCACCACAGCCCTTCAATGGCAAAGGCGGCGGCAATGGATTCCATCTTAGGCGTCGATGTTGGCGTATTGGCCGCCTGTTTCAGCGTCCTTTTTCGACCAGTCGCGTGTCACGTCCAGTTTCAACAAGATCGCAGAGGCCACAAAGACAGACGAATACGTCCCGACAATCACACCCCAGATCATCGCAAAGACAAAGCCACGGATCACATCGCCCCCAAGGATGAACAGCGAAATCAGCGCGATCAGCGTGGTGACAGACGTCATCACTGTGCGGCTAAGCGTTTCGTTAATGGACAGGTTCAAAACCTCTTTCAGCGCTTTCTTTTTATACTTGCGCAGGTTTTCGCGAACACGGTCAAACACAACCACGGTATCGTTCAAAGAATAGCCGACGATGGTCAAAAGGGCCGCGATAATGGCCAGATCGAACTTGATCTGCAACAGACTGAACACGCCGATGGTCAGCGTAATATCATGCACCAACGCAGCCACAGCCCCGACGGAAAACTGCCATTCAAAGCGCAACCAGATGTAAAACAGCACCGCCGCAATCGCCAACAGAACCGCAATCACGGCTGTTTGGATCAACTCGCCTGACACTTTTGGCCCGACACTTTCCACTTGTGGGAAGGTCATCGTGCTGTCCAACCCGTTTAGGGCAGCCTTCACGGCAATGATGATCTCGTTGGAAATCGCCTCGTCGCCCTCTTGCGCCTGAATGCGTATTTGCGCGACGTTTTGGTCGGGTTTGGCCAGATCCGTCACCTGCGTGATCGAGATATCACCGAGGTTCAGCGGCTCCAGCGCTTCGCGGTATTTGGCCACATCCACGGTGACTTGGCTATCCGTGCGAATGGTTGTGCCACCGCGAAAGTCGATGCCGTAGTTCAGGCCGACCATGAAGAAGATGACGACCGAGGCAATCATCGCCAGAATGGACGCCCCGAATGTGAATTTGTTGAACCGAAAAAAATCGACGTTGGTGATTGTCGGGACCAGTTTCAAACGCATGCTCTTGCTCCCTTACACTTCGATTGTTTTTGGGCGGCGACGCCCGATGTAGATTGCGATCATCAAGCGTGTCACCCAAATGGCGGTGAACACGGATGTGATAATACCTAGCCCCAGCGTGATCGAGAACCCACGCACTGGGCCAGAGCCCATGACGAACAGGATCAGCGCGGCAATGAACGTTGTGATGTTCGCGTCGATAATCGCCGAAAACGCACGTTCGTATCCCAACTCAATGGCCCGTGCAGGCCCTTTAGCGGATTTGAGTTCTTCGCGTATCCGTTCAAACACCAGTACATTGGCATCCACGGCCATACCGATGGTCAAAACGATTCCTGCAATCCCTGGCAAGGTCAGCGTGGCGCCAATGGCACTTAGCAACCCGAAGATCAGCGCAACGTTGAGGATCAACGCGATGTTGGCAAAAATCCCGAACAGGCCATAGCTGAGGCCCATAAAAATCAGAACCGCAGCAAAGGCGATGAAACAGGCGATACGGCCTGCATCAATACTGTCTTGGCCCAACTCTGGCCCGATGGTGCGCTCTTCAAGGTATTCAACTTTGGCAGGCAAGGCCCCTGCCCGCAGTTGGATCGACAGTTTGGCGGTTTCTTCGACGCCAAATTGGCCTGTGATGATGCCAGAACCACCCGGAATGTGGCTTCGAATGACGGGGGCCGACATGACTTCATCATCAAGCACAATCGCAAAGGCCGTGCCGATGTTATTGGCCGTGTATTCCCCAAAAATACGCCCACCCGCTGGGTTCAAACGAAAGCTGACCGCAGGTTGGTTGTTTTGATCAAAGGATGCTTGCGCATCGACAAGCTGTTCACCCGTAATAACAGGGGTCTTTTCCAAGATGTAAAACACGCCCGGCTCGTCCACTGCAGGCAACAAAAGTTGACGCGATTGAACCCGTGCGTTTTGATCACCCGTGCGGCCAACCACCGTATGGAACGTCAGCTTTGCCGTAGTCCCGATCAGGTCTTTCAGCTCTTCCGCCGACCCAATCCCCGGCACTTGGATCAAAACGCGATCATTGCCTTGGCGTTGGATGGTCGGCTCGCGTGTGCCTGCTTCGTCCACGCGGCGGCGCACGATTTCAAGGGTTTGTTCCATGGTGCGTTGGTCTGTGGCCAGCTTTTCAGCCTCGGACAGCTGTACGATCACGTCCGCCCCTTGCGAGGATACTTCGATGTCGAATGTGCCAACACCCGTCAGTGACAAGATCGGTTGTGCCAAGCTGCGCACAGCAGCTACGGCGTCGTTGATATTCTCGGGTTGTGAAATGCGGACGCGCAATTGATCATCGGGGCCGTCTTGGCGACGGATCGTACCGATTTTGTCACGCTGATCACGCAAGGTATTCCGAACTTCGGGCCACATGCCATCCATACGGGCGGCATAGACCTCTTCCAATTGAACCGCAGCCAGCAAATGCGCCCCGCCCCGCAGGTCAAGGCCAAGGTTCACCAAGGACGACGGCACATAATTCGGCCATTGATCCAACTGCGCTTGCAGTTCGGGGGAAATTTCCGCGCCTTCGGGCAATTGCGCCACAACGGCTTTTGCATCGTTGTGCTGTTCGACTTTGGTGTATTGCGTGTTGGGCACAGCCAACAACACGCCAAACACACAGACGCCCCAAATAAGAATTTTCTTCCAGAGAGGGAATTGAAGCATAGCCTGCCCTTGTCGCGAATATTTTTAGACTGCACCCGTAACGGGACGCGGATTATGTTGTCGGTTCTGTTTTGTTCAGAACGGACTGGATCGTGGATTGAACAACACGAACCTTCACGCCCGTTGCCAGCTCTACCTCAACCTCATTTTCGTCTTTGACCTTGGACACTTTGCCGATCAAACCACCCGCAGTCACCACTTGGTCACCTTTGCGCAGGGCATCAACCATCGCGCGGTGCTCTTTCATCTTTTTCTGCTGAGGACGGATCATCAAGAAGTACATGATGCCAAAGATCAAGATCAGCGGCACAAAGCCTCCGAGTCCACCTAATCCACCACCAGCGGCCTGAGCATACGCAGGACTTGCAAACATATCATTTTCCTTTGTGACGGGTGGCGCATTTTACCACCGAATTTCCGCGTGGAACCTAGTCTGTCAGATGGGGGATAGCAACCCGTCTGACAAGGGATAAAACACGAACTGCGGCCTCGAATCGCATTAAAGTGGGCCCGCGGGACTTTGCCCGTCTTTTTCCAAACCTTGTTTCCGCTTGCGGCTGAAACAACCCAAGGTGTGCATCACCGTTGCTGGAATGGAAACTGTTCCGCATTTACCCCACCTTGAATGTCAAAAAATGGATCATATTTATTGAAAATCGGCAGCTTTCAGCGCACAGTTGACGTCGCTGCTGCTTAATGATTTTTTACGCCGTGCCTTTTGGGGGGGTACATTTTATGGAAAAGACGGAAACGGGGCTGGTCTTTGACCTGCCGCCTTTGACTATTCCTAATTCTTTGAATTCTGACACTGCCCCTTGGGTCATTGGTGCGGCGCTGTTGCTGTTGCTCATTGCGCTTCGCTATAAAGTGTGGCGCGGTTGGAAACGACGCCTCAGCCTGTTTCGCCGTACAGAAAAGCCTCTGTTGAAATTCATCGGCTGGTTGTCGGTTTTGGTCTCCCCTCTTTGGGTCGCGTTGATCTTTCTCGTGTTCTTTTCGATCTGGCAGTTGGCCACAACCTTCGGCGATGCCATCGGTGTTGAAAGCATGCGCTGGCACGTGCTGGCTATTGTCGGCATGATTTTTGCCCTTGGCGGTTTGCTGTCGATCCCGCTGTTGGTCATGAACGCCTTCCACGCGGAACGCCGTACACGTGCATCCGAAGAAAGCTATTTGACCGACCGCATCGCGCAAGCGGTAGAAAAACTAGGGTCTGAGCGGATTGTCTGGAAGGACAACAAGCAATCGTCTGAACCAAACCTAGAAGTGCGCATGGGTGCGCTGTATCTGCTGGAGCGTATCGCCAAAGACAGCCCTCGTGATCACGTCCCGATCACAGAAACCATGTGCGCTTATATTCGGGAAAACGCGAACAAGCCCCATATCGACGAGACCAAGACCCGCGAAAACGAACGGGCCGCTGCGAAACGGTTGAAAATCAAGATTGCCGATCTGGATGCAAGCGACAAGGCGGCCTGCCTGACCTACGCGGTTCCACGCGCCGATGTACAAGCGGCCGCAACGATTATCGGGCGGCGTTCGTTGGATGCGCTGGAATTGGAAACACGCGAGAAATACGTGCTGGATCTGCGCGGCGTGCATTTGGATCGGATCGACTGGTCCAACGCCAATCTGGCCCATGCGATCATGGACGGCGCAAGCCTGAACAACGCGTCACTTTGCGTCACCAACCTGCGCGGCGCACGTTTGAAAGACGCAAGTCTTGAAGGGGCGGACCTGTTCAAAGCCAACCTGACCGAGGCCTGGATGTCTGGTGCAAAACTGTCCAACGCTTGGCTCGATTGGGCGATCTTGCACGGATCACAGCTTTCGCTGGCGAAATTTCAGAATGCGAATTTCTCGGCCACCGAACTTAGCTATGCCGCTGTTAAGAATGCAGACTTCACCAACGCGAAACATCTGGGCGAGGAGCAATTGGCCGAAAGCGTCGGCGATGCCTCCACCATTCTGCCTGTGAACATCTTGATGCCACAGACAGAGACATGGACAGACAAAGTGCTGCCCTCCGAGACGTTCTTTAGCCTCTGGCGTAATGTGAAAAAGCAAGCGGGTCTTACTTAGGGCATCTAAGACTGGCGATCACCAAAACTGCATCGGTGCGTTTGTCTACGTTTCGAATTTTGCATCCCGACGCTTGCTCGATCGCAATCAACGCCGCATCTGCGCCATCTTGTCGTTGGCGCAACTTGACGTTGTTCAAGCGGACCGATTGGGCCTTTTTGTCATTGTAAAACACTTTGAAATCATGCCCAGCGACGGACAGTTCTTTAACATCTGAATATTTGAAGCCGACTTTGGGCGTATCACACGCCGTCAGTGCAATAGCAGACAGGAAAATCAGGATAAAACGTATCATCCCCTTAGCCTGCTTCAGTGTGGTTAATAAAACCCTAACCGCGTCCTGCCCGTTGCACCCCATTGCACGACGATGCGACCTGCGGTATCCCCGCGCTACGAATTGCACCCCATTATGAAAGGCCGAGGACAATGCATGACATTCGACTGATCCGTGACAACCCCGAAGGGTTTGATGCCGCACTGGCAAAACGTGGATTGGCACCGCTGTCGTCCCAAATCCTCGAAATCGACGCCTTGCGTCGCGCCAAGATTACCGCTGCTGAAACCGC
>CALLAV010000112.1 GCA_938001995.1 uncultured Amylibacter sp.
CATCGGTTCACGTTGCAGCATTGTCAGTTGGCGGACGCGGCGCAGTTTCGGCGCATGAAGGCGCTGGATATGTGTGTGAACCTATTTGCGAACCACCACTGTTATTGGGGGGATGAGCATTACCGTCTGACTGTGGGGCCAGAGCGGGCCTTGCGGATGAACGCGTGCCGAACGGCGCTTGATACGGGTGTGCCGATGGCGATCCATTCGGATGCGCCTGTGACGCCGCTCGGACCACTGTTCACGGCATGGGCTGCGGTCAATCGGATCACGGCTTCTGGGCGCACGCAGGGGGAGCATGAGAAGATTGCTGTGGATGAGGCGTTGTGGGCGATTACCCTTGGCGCGGCTTACACGCTGCATATGGATGACGAGGTTGGGTCCATTGAAAGCGGTAAGAAGGCGGATTTCGCCGTGCTGGAATCCGACCCGCGTGAGGCATCTGGGGATGCGTTGAAAGACATTGGCGTTTGGGGGACAGTCCAAGGCGGGCGCGTGTTTGCGGCGGCTGATCTGTGATCCCTGTTACGGTTGTTGGCGGGTATCTGGGTGCGGGAAAGACAACGCTGGTGAACCATTTGCTGCGCAATGCGAATGGTGTGCGATTGGCGGTGCTTGTCAATGAATTTGGCGAGCTGGCCATTGATGAAGACCTGATCGAGGCGCAGGACGATGATGTGATCTCCATTGCGGGGGGCTGTGTTTGTTGTTCTTTCGGAAGCGATCTAACGGCCGCGCTGGGCGATATGGCGGCGATGGATCCGCCACCTGATCATGTGTTGATTGAAAGCAGTGGCGTAGCGATTCCGTCTTCGATTGTGAATTCCTTGGTGTTTCTGCCCGCGTTTCGATCCGATGGGATTGTGATTTTGGCGGATGCCGAGACGGTGCAGAAATCGGCCAAAGACAAATACATGGGGGATACAGTGACGCGCCAGATTGCGGATGCGGATATTATTCTGCTGAACAAAGTGGATTTGGTCAGTGCGGACGCGTTGGATGCCACGCGGATGTGGTTGCAGGTGCAAAATCACGCAGTACGGGTCGTTGAAAGCACGCAAAGCGCGGTGCCGCCTGAGATTGTTTTGGATAGCTTTGTAGGGCGGGCACGGTCTGGGGGCGAACATTTCGAAGCCGCGCATTTGGATATGCTGACGTTGATGCCGACGGGCGCAGTAGACGCGGATGCACTGGCGGCGGCGCTGGCGGATGAAGGCGCTGGGCTGGTGCGGGCTAAGGGGTTTGTCACGCGGCCTGATGGGGCCAAAGCACTGATCCAAGTTGTTGGACGGCGCTTTGAGGTGACAGAAGCAAGTGCGGATAAAGCGGACGGGGTGGTTTGCCTTGGGTTCAAAGATGTGATGTCACACGCTGCACTTGAGGCGTTGGTTTAGACCTTTACCAAAACCAGATCAAAATCGACGCGGACGTAGGCGTCTTTTACCTGATCTGACAGAGCGAAACCTTCGGGGAAGCTGCCTGCGGGCATATCCTGATAGGTCATCACCAAATCCTCGCGCACGCCAAAGACGGTGTCTTGGTCGAGGTATTGATCCCCTTCGGCAAAGATTTCGGTGACGAGAGATTTATAACCCTCCGCCTTAACAATGTAATGCAGATGCGACGGACGCCATGCGTGGCGGCCCATTCCGTTGAGGAGTTCACCAACGGGGCCGTCTGTGGGGACTGGGTATTCGACGGGTTTGACAGAGGTGAAGGCGTAGCGGCCATCGGGGCCTGTGGTTTGTAGGCCGTGGAAGGAGTATGTGTCTTGGTCTGGGTCTTGGGAGGAGTAGAGACCATTTGGGGCGGTTTGCCAGATATCCACAGTCGCGCCTTTTATCGGGGTGCCGTCTGGGTCACGAACGATGCCTTCTGCCACCATGACCGTCCCGTCAAATGCGCCTTTCATGTCGCCGCCAATAGGAAGGGCAGGTGCGCCTGTGATGTGGAAGGGACCAAGGACGGAGGAGGATGTGCCCTCGGACGTGTTGTGGAGCATATCAACCAGAGACGAGAGGCCGAGCACGTCGGAGAGGAGGACAAATTCGTGGCGCTCTGCGTCCGAGATATCCCCTGTGCGTTCAAGGAAATCGATGCCCTGTTCCCATTCGGCGTGGGTCAGGTTTACCTCTGCTGCAAAGGCGTGGAGGTGTTTGACAAGGGAGCCCATCACTTCGGCCAAGCGAGGATTTGTGCTTTCGCCCATATAACTTAGAAAGACATCGGTGATGTTGTCTTTTGTGACGTTGCGCATGGGCTGGCTCCTATAAGGCGAACGGCGCAAGACTACGGCATTTGTGAAAGGGGACAAGCCACTTGTGACGCGCGGTTGTTTGGCAAAGTATTTGGCAAAGCGGGTTCAGCGCGACTAGGCTGGACTCAATTCGGTTGGGAGGCCGCCTATGGAACATTTAGACGTACTGATCATTGGGGCTGGGATTTCTGGCATTGATGCGGCCCATCATTTGAACACACTCCGCCCCAACGACAGCTATGCGTTGATCGAAGCAAAGTCGGACATTGGGGGCACGTGGCGCACCCATATTTATCCGGGCATTCGGTCTGACAGCGATTTGTTCACCTTCGGGTTTGAATGGAAACCGTGGATGGGTGTGCCTGTCGCCACAGCACCTGAGATTTTGGCCTATCTGGAAGAAGCCGTCCAAGAGATCGGTATCCGCGACAAAATCAAATTCAATACCCGTGTGATCCAAGCGGATTGGTCGAGCGATGCGCAGCATTGGCGGGTTCTTGTCGAAAACGGCGCAGGGCAGCAGTCCACGCTGACCTGCGGTTTTTTGTGGACCTGTGCGGGCTATTATGACCACGCAAAAGGGTACACGCCGCGCTGGGCGGGGATGGATGACTTTGAAGGGGATTTAGTGCATCCACAGACGTGGCCCAAAGAATTGGACAGCGCTGACAAGAATGTGGTTCTGATCGGCTCTGGCGCAACAGCGGCCACGATTTTGCCTGCAATGGCAGGGAAAGCGGGCAAATTGGTGATGCTACAACGCTCACCGACCTATTATATGGCGCGGCCACAGATTGATGAATTCACCGCTACGCTCAACGCGCTCGATCTGCCTGACGCATGGTATCACGAGATTATGCGTCGCCGTTTTTTGCATGAAACCGAAACTTTTGTGGCCCGCACGCGGTCCGAACCTGCGCAGGTGAAAAAGGAAATGATCGGTGTTGCACGGGATCATCTGGGCGCAGATTACGACGTGGAAACCCATTTCACCCCCCATTATGACCCTTGGAAACAACGTGTGGCGCGGATTCCCGACGGTGATCTTTTTGCTGCCATTCGTGAAGGGTTGGTAGAGGTCGTCACAGACGAGATTGAACGCTTCACCGCCACAGGATTGCTTCTGAAATCAGGGAAGACGTTGGATGCGGATATCATCGTGTCTGCCACCGGACTGAACCTGACCATGTTTGGCGATGTGGTTCTAAAAGTGGATGGGGATGTTGTTGACCCTGCCAAAACCTTTACGCACCGCGGGATCATGTTCTCTGGTTTGCCCAACCTTGCCAATGTGTTTGGCTATTTCCGCACCAGCTGGACCATGCGCTGTGGGTTGGTTTCAAAATATGTCTGTCGCTTGCTCGATCATTTAGACACACTTGGGGTGGCGTCGGTCATACCAGAGTTGCGCGCGCAAGATATGGCGATGCCTGTGCGCCCTTGGATTGATCCCGAAGACTTCAACGCAGGCTATGTGATGCGCAGTCTTGATATGATGCCGCGCCAAGGGGACAAACAGCCTTGGATCATGACGCAGGATTTTTTCCGCGACCGCGTTGATCTGCCCGTTGCCGATTTCGACGATGGAACGCTGGTGTTTGAACGCCGCTAACGGTAATTTTTATGCCGCCTGTGGGCAAACTTTTGGTGTTTTAGCCACTAGGCTTTCCACAAAAGGATCGAATGGGAGGATTGAAAATGGAATGTTGTGGTCCGGGCTATGCCTCACCTGCCGAGGCAATAAAGGCGCCGTGCGAAAAGCTGCTTTATACCATTGCGATCTACACAGGCACGGGTATCCAAAAACCTGATTATCTTGCGACCGTGGATGTGGACCCAGACAGCCCGACCTATTCCCAAGTGATCCATCGCCTTGAAATGCCAGGTATCGGGGACGAGCTGCACCACATGGGCTGGAATGCCTGTTCGTCGTGTTTTGATGACGGGTCCATGTCGCGCAAATATCTGATTTTGCCAGGAGTACGATCCAACAATCTGCATATCGTTGACACGGCGACCGATCCGCGCGCACCGCGTCTGCACAAAGTGATCGACGGGGCCGAGATCAAATCCAAAACCAATCTTTCCGGCCCGCACACGGTACATTGTTTGGGCTCCGAGATTATCATTTCCATGCTGGGTGACGCCAAAGGCGAAGCCCCAGGCGGTTATCTACATCTGAACAAAGATTTTGAAATTCAGGGTCGCTGGGAAAACTCTATGGGGGATATCAAGTTCGGCTATGATTTCTGGTATCAACCGCGCCACAACATCATGGTCAGTTCCGAATGGGCTGCGCCGAATACCTTTATGCCTGGGTTTGATCTCGAAGAAGTCGGGCATCTGAAATACGGACGTGAAATTCACTTTTGGGATTTCGAGGCGCGCGAGCCGATTGAAACCATGTATCTGGGTGAAGACGGATTGCTGCCTTTGGAAGTAAAATTTCACCACGATCCAGACAGCACCCACGGGTTTTGCGGCGCGGCCCTGTCCACGAACGTGATCCACTGGTGGAAAGACGATGCAGAAAAATGGCAGTGGGAAAAGATCATCGACGTGGAAAACGAGATGCATCCAGATTGGCCGATCCCTTTGCCGGGTGTCATGTCTGCTATCCTGATTTCGATGGATGACAAATACCTTTATCTGAACAACTGGCTGCACGGCGATATGCGCCAGTACGATATCAGCGATCCGCACAACCCTGTCCTGACAGGGCAGGTGTTTATGGGTGGCTTGCTTGGCAAAGCGCCCAGCGTAAACGGTGTCGATGTGGCGGGTGGACCGCAGATGTTCCAACTCTCGCTTGATGGAAAACGGCTGTATGTGACCACGTCGCTGTTTTCGACGTGGGACAATCAGTTCTATCCCGATATTCGCACGAAGGGCGGAGTGATGGTGATGATTGATTGCGATCCTGTGAACGGAGGCATGACCATCAATGAAGATTTCATCGTGGACTTTGGTAAAGAACCAAATGGGCCAAGTCGTTGCCATGAGGCGCGGTATCCTGGTGGCGATTGCACAAGTGATATCTGGTTATGACGCACCACATTGTCACAATCACCAACCGCGACAACGCGGTGTTTAAGGTGGACGCAAAGCGCCCGCTGCTGGACGCGCTACGTGATCAAGGCGTCGATCTGCCCTACGGCTGCCAATACGGCGGCTGCATCACCTGCGCGGCTAAGCTGACAGACGGGACCGTGGATCAACGTCGTCAAGTTGCGCTGAACAACCGCCAAATCAATGACGGGTATGTCATCCTCTGCGTGGCGCGGGCCACGTCGGATATCACGCTCGACATCGGCGTAGAGAGCCATGACAAACTGTACCGCAACCCGTTCCTCGATCCGTTGAAACCACACGAACTAAAGGCGGATATCGCCACAGCGAAGGAGGGTTGAGCCATGCCAGAGGCAAATATCGACCACATCTATAACTACGATCCAGCCTATCTCGCTGGGATTCTGAAGTCGGTCAACACCATTGCGATGGTCGGGGCCAGTGCTGACAAAACCAAGTTTAGCTATGGCGTGCTGCGCCAATTGAGCGAGATTGGTTATGACATCTTGCCTGTGAACCCCAACCCAAAGCTGACGGAAATTCGCGGCTTAAAAGTTTATCGTTCGCTTGAGGAAATCGACAAGCCTGTGGATATGGTGGACGTTTTCCGCCCCAAAGAAGAGCTGTATGGTTTTGCCGAGAAGGCGATTGCGATCAAGGCCAAAGTGCTATGGGGCCAGATTGGCGTTTATGACGACAAGGCGGCAAAATTGGCCGAAGATGCAGGCTTGCAAGTGGTGATGAACCGCTGCCCTAAGATCGAATTGTTCCGCCCGTTTTGGAAACCACGGCTGGATCTGGAAATCTAGTCGGGCGTTTCGTCATCCAATAAGATGCGGGATGCTGCGCCTTCGACGTCTTCATATTGGTCGGATTTTACTGTCCAATAAAACGCCAACAGGCCAAGCCCACCGAGGATGAGCGACGCGGGGATCAAGATGACAAGAACGTTCATTTTACACCTTTGATGCGCAGGGCATTGGCCAGCACGGTTAGCGAGGAAATCGACATGGCGAGCGCTGCGATCAGCGGTGTGGCATAGCCCAGCAACGCGATGGGAATGGCGATCATATTGTAGGCAACCGCAATGCCAAAGTTCTGGCGTGATAGGCGACTGGCCGCTTTGGCAACAGACAAAACCACGGGCAGGTTTTTGAAACTGTCACGCAGCAACACCACATCAGCCGCATTGCGCGAAATATCAAGGGCGGAGGACGGCGCAATAGAGGCATGGGCCGCCGCAAGGCAGGCCGTGTCATTCAACCCGTCACCGATCATCAAAACGCGGTGGCCGCCTGTGGACAGTTTTGCGATGGCTTCGTGTTTTTGTTCTGCGCTTTGTTGGGCGAACACACTGTCGATCCCCACCATCTTTGCGATACGGCTCACTTTGGGTGCAGTGTCACCGCTTAGGATATGGGACGCATAGCCCTTCGACTTGATCACTTGCGCAGCGCTATCTGCACCCGGGCGCAGGACTTCTGGCTGCCCTTGCGGTGTGTCAGGCAGGGTCAGCGTCCCTGTTTTGTCAAACACGATGGTGTCGGTTTCAGCTATGCGTTCCAGCGCGGTTCCGCTTTTGACAAGGAACCCCAGCGCATAAAGTTTGCCAATGGCCGCAGTGGAAACAGCAGGGACCGCAAGGCCAAGGGCACAGGGGCAGGTGATGATCAGAACCGCCACGGCGATGTTGGTCGCATAACGCAGATCGCCCGAAATCATCAGCCACATAACAAAGGCGAAGGCGGCCAGCGCATGCACCACAGGCACGTAAACACGCGATGCACGATCCGCCAGCGCAGTATAGCTATTACGGCTGTTTTCAGCCAGTTCCACCATGGCAGCCATACGGCGCAGTGTTGTGTCTTCGCCCACGGCAGTGGCCGCTATTGTGAAAGGATCAGCGAGGTTAATTTCACCCGACTGAACGACGTCATTTTGGTGCAGGGTGATCGCATCAGTCTCGCCCGTGAGAAAGGCGCGGTCGGTGGTGGCCTTGGCATCCAGCAAGGTTCCATCCACGGGTATGCGCGCGCCAGTTGGGATCAGGATGCGGTCGTTGATTTGCAGATCCGCAACCTTGGTTGTGATCTTTTGGCCCGCGACAATCCGCGTTGCCGTTGCGGTTTCCAGTGCGGCCAGTTCTTTGGCTGCGGATTTGGCGGCGGCGCGGGTAGAATGATCT
>CALLAV010000113.1 GCA_938001995.1 uncultured Amylibacter sp.
ATGATCGAAAGTTCACGCACACCAGACAGCGACATTTGCAATGTGCGTGGGATCGGCGTTGCGGTCAGGGTCAGAACATGAATGTCAGAACGCAGTTGTTTCAGACGTTCCTTATGGTTTACACCGAAATGCTGTTCCTCATCGATCACCAACAGGCCCAGATTGGCGAATTTAATGTTCTTGGCCAACAGCGCGTGTGTGCCGATCACGATCTCTACACCGCCATCGCGCATACCGTTCTTGGTCAACTCTGCGTCCTTGGCCGACACAAACCGCGACAGTTGGCGCACCCGAATGCCCGTATTGCGGAATCGTTCGGCGAAGGACTTATAATGTTGGCGGGCCAACAACGTTGTCGGGGCCACAATCGCCACCTGTGTTCCCGCAGAGGCCGCCACAAAGGCCGCGCGCAAGGCCACTTCGGTTTTGCCAAAGCCCACATCACCGCAGACCAGACGGTCCATCGGCGTGCCAGATGCCATGTCGCCCAGCACGTCTTCAATTGCATTCAACTGGTCATCGGTTTCCACATATGGAAAACGCGCGCAGAACTTGTCCCACGCATCCGCTGGGGGCTCCATGACCTCTGCCTTGCGCAGCGCCCGTTCAGCGGCAATCCGGATCAACTTATCCGCCATCTCGCGGATGCGTTCTTTTAGCTTGGCCTTTTTGGCCTGCCACGCACCGCCGCCAAGGCGATCCAGCAGCCCTTCGTCGTGACCATAACGCGACAGAAGTTCGATGTTTTCAACAGGCAGATACAGGCGGTCGTTGTTGGCATATTCCAGCAAGATACAATCGTGCGGCGCACCCGCTGCCGTAACCGTTTCCAACCCCTTGTAGCGCCCAATCCCGTGATCGAGGTGCACAACCAGATCGCCCGGCGACAGGCTTTGTGCTTCGGTCAAAAAATTCTCGGCTTTGCGTCTGCGTCTTGGACCGCGGATCAAACGATCCCCCAGCACATCCTGCTCGGAAATCACCGTCAGGCCCTTGGCTGTGAACCCTTGATCCAGTGGCCATACCGCCAGTGAAATAGAATTGCTGCCTTGGATATCACCAAAATTGCCGACCTCTGTGGCCCCGATCAAGTCCTGATCGCTCAACAGGCCGGACAGTCGTTCCCGCGCCCCTTCGGAAAAGCTGGCAACAACCACATTGCCGTCTTTCTGCTTGGTGAGAATGTGATCCGCGAGCGATGCGAAAAGGCTGATGTCTTCTTGCTGGCGTTCAGGCGCAAAAGAGCGACCCAATCGCCCCCCCGCGTCCGTGGTGTTCGGCCCCGTGCTTTGGGGTAAAACCGAAAACGTCTTAACCGTGCGATCCGCAATCTGTGCGCCGAACGCCTCGTCATTCAGATACAACAATTCAGGCGGACAGGGTTTATAGACACTGTCCATGCGCGATTTATTTTTTAAAGCCTCGGATCGGGCGTCATATTGATCCGCAATGCTTTCCCAGCGCGACAACCGTGCCTGTGTTGCACGGTCGTCCATGTAAATCTGCGCGTCCGGAACGTAATCAAACAGCGTGTCCATGCTTTCATGAAAGAAAGGCGCCCAGTGTTCAATGCCTTGGTGTTTGCGCCCAGCTGAAACAGCCTCGTATAAAGGGTCATCCGTGCCTGCGGCGCCAAATTCTACGCGGTAATTTTGGCGAAACCGTTGGATCGACGGCTCGTCCAAGATCACCTCGGATACTGGGGCCAGTTCTAGTCGGCTGAGCTTTTCTGTGGTGCGCTGCGTGGCCGCATCAAACCGACGTGCGCCATCCAGAACGTCGCCAAACAAATCAAGGCGCACAGGACCGATTTCACCAGGGGGGTAGACGTCAATCAATCCACCGCGAATGGCAAAATCACCTGGTTCTGCCACTGTCGGAGCTTTGACAAAACCCATACGGGCAAAGAAATTGCGCAGCGCTGCTTCGTCTATTTGGCGGCCCACTTCGGCCACAAAGCTCGCGGTTTTCAGCGTTTTGCGGGCTGGCACACGCTGCATGGCGGCGTTCACAGTCGTGAGCAACACAAACGGTTTGTTGAACCCTGTGGCCAGCGTTGCCAAAACAGCCATCCGCGCAGCAGAAACTTCGGCGTTTGGACTGACACGGTCGTATGGCAGGCAATCCCATGATGGGAAGACAAAAACAGGCAAGCTCGGTGCAAAAAAACGCAGCGCTGTTTGCATGGACGCAAGGCGATTGTCATCACGCGCAACGTATAGGATTGGTCCGTTTTGCGCAGAAACAGCTTGCGCCAAAACATGCGCATCAAACCCTTCGGGGGCGCCACCAATGGTGCTGTGATTTTTGTTGTATTGCTCGGCCATTGGGCGGACTTAGCGCAGGGTCGCCCCGTGGACAAGGGGCGGCGTCTTGCAAAGATGTCTACAATTCAAAAGCCCGCCGCATAGGGCGAGAACAGCGTTTGCGAAACACCCCAAAACGCCGCGAAAAAGATCGAGAACGCGCCAATGCCCTGTTTAAGTCGGCGATGCCAAACATAGGCCTTGAACAGCGCGTCGCCCTGCAAGTTTTCGTCGCGCATCCGTTGGGCCAAATGGATTGATAAGGCAGATACGATGCTCAGTGGGAAAACCAGCAAAAACACGGCCTGCATCAACTGAATGTTGAAATAAAACCCTAACGTGAACACAGTGCCCAGCAAGAATGCCGCGCAGGCCGTGAAAAAGACGCTGTGGCTTTCGAACATGATCAAGGTTTTGCGAACATTGATTTCGATCTGAAGTTCAAAGTCCGTGGCATGTTGTCCGCCCAAAGCACGCGCATTACGCGCATCTTCGTAAGGGACGCCAAGGGTCCAGTGGGTTGTGCGGGTCCAAACCACAGCAAAAACAATCCAGTACCAGATACTGGCAAAGCTGCGCGAACCGATAACCTCTTCGTAAAACCCTTCCATCTGGGGTCCTTTTTCCCTGACTTTCGGGGTTGGTAGAACATTGCGGCGAAAATTCCAATTGAAGTTTAAGGGTTTTCTAGCGCATTTAGGAAAAGACTAAGCAAGGTGATCAAAATGGTTCAGACCCCAGCCCCCTTTCCTATCGCGCGTCCGCGCCGCAATCGTCGTACCGATTGGCTGCGTGATCTGACGCGGGAAAACGAATTGTCAGTCAATGATCTGATCTGGCCCGTGTTTGTGCGCGAAGGCGATGATGTGGTGGAGCCTGTGGACAGTATGCCAGG
>CALLAV010000114.1 GCA_938001995.1 uncultured Amylibacter sp.
CCGCTGCGTTCAAATTGAAAGACGCCGTTGCCAGCTTCGAATTCTTCTTCGATCTGTGTCATATGCCTGCTCTGCTTTTTATGTTGTTTATCAACATTTTACTGAGCCTTGGCTGTGCGCGGAAATTCTGTATGCGCAAGGCACGTGACCCATTGCCAAAAGAAAACCACAGTGGCCAGCAGGGAAGCAACCAAAAAAACGGGTGGGCTGGCAAACACTTTGAGGATGCCGCTAATCAGCACCAGCGGCGTGGCAACCATAACGGCCCACATGATCGCAAGACGCGCGGTTTGCCAACTGCCCTGCCCTTTGAAAGGTTTCAGGATCAAATGGGACAAACCAGCAATCGCATAAAGCAGTAGAACGCCGAAAAAGACGCGCCAGATAAACAGCGCCCCTGCCCGACCGTTCAGAACGTCGCTGCTTTCGCCCGCTGTTGTGACACCAGCCGCAATCGCAGGCAGTTCAGAGACGAACGATAGGAAACAGGCCGTCAAACCCAGCATCATGATCCGAGGTTCGGTCATGATCTGCACCTGATGGTCCATTTCACGCCGCGGACTGCGATAGGCCGCGGCGATATCGCCAAGGATCGACATTAGCCGTGACGCCGTGCCATCCAGCGTTCCAAACGGGCGCGGATGTCATCAGCAAGTGTGTCGTCTTCGATCTCGTCTATGGCTTCGCCAAGGAACGCGAGCGTAAGCATGTCTTGGGCTTCTTTGTGTGGGATGCCGCGCGACGTCAGATAGAACAATGCTGTGTCGTCCAACGCGCCAACGGTCGAGCCATGCGAACAGGCCACGTCATCGGCATAGATTTCCAGCTCTGGTTTGGCTTGGAACGTGGAGTTATCGTCAAGAAGCAGGCCTTGGCTGATTTGATAGCCATCGGTTTTTTGTGCGTCTGGCTTCACCAAAATCTTGCCTTGGAACACGCCAACCGCACCGTTGCGTAGCACCTTTTTATAGACCTGACGGCTTTCGCAGTTCACGCCGTCGTGGGTGATGAACACTGTGTCGTCGTGGTGGAAATCCCCGTCGCCAGCGCATGCGCCTGCTACCGTTGCATGAGCATTGTCGCCTGTGAATTCAATAATAGCTTCGTTCCGCGTCAGCACGCCATTCACGGTGAGGGTGAAGGATTTGAAGGAACTTGCTGTGCCCAAACGCGCAAAAATATGCGTCACAGCACGACGTTCATGATCGCGGCCTTGGGCGCGAACGTGGTGGAAAGATGCGTTGTCTGCGACCTCTACCTCCATCACTTTGTTGAAACGTGCGGCGGCGGGGCCGTTTTCCAAAATTGTAAGGTCTGCGCCCTTTTCCAGCTTGATCGTATGGTGGATCGTGGCGTCAGAATTTTCGTCTTCGTGCAGGTAGATCAAGCTGATCGGTTTTGCGCCCTTACCCGTTGCGCGGATGACCGTGCCTTGTGTGGCCGTCGCGGTGTTAAGTGCCGCAAGTGGACGTGGCACAGGACGTTGCGCATTGCGCTCTAGTGTGCCGTAAAGGCTTGATACCCAAAGGATATCTGCGCTGCCAGCGGTTTCCAATGTTTCAATTTCCACACCCGCAAGATCAAGCGCGTCAGACATATCCGCATTAAAAATACCGTCCACAAAGAACAGTTTTACGCGGTCAACGTTGTCGAACAAGCTGATTTCGTCGGCATCGAAAATCGCTGCTGGCGTGGGCGTATCGGACGTAAGCGTTGTTGGGTCCGTGTACTTCCAATACTCATCCCGCTTTTGCGGCATGCCATATTCGGACGCACTGGCAAGCGCGGATTTGCGCGCTTCGGTGATCCATTTGCCACCCGTTGGCAGCGCCACGTCGGGCATCACATAGGCCGTCTTTTTGATCGGCTTGCGGTCTGCGTACATCATTTAAGCAACCTCAGCCAAAATATCAGCGTAGCCGTTGTTTTCCACTTCAAGCGCCAGTTCTGGCCCACCTGATTTGATGATCTTGCCGTCCGCCATGATGTGAACCACATCTGGTTTGATGTGATCGAGCAAACGTTGGTAGTGCGTGATCACGAGGAAAGAGCGTTTCCCGTCGCGCAGCGCGTTAACACCCTCTGCCACCAGCTTCATCGCATCCACATCGAGGCCAGAGTCTGTTTCATCCAAAACACACATCTTTGGCTCTAGCATGGCCATTTGCAGGATCTCGTTGCGCTTTTTCTCACCACCAGAAAAGCCAACGTTTACAGGACGTTTCAGCATGTCGGCGTCGATTTTCAAAGACTTGGCCTTGGCGCGAACCTCTTTGAGGAATTCAGCGGCGGACAGCTCCTCTTCGCCCCGTGTTTTGCGCTGTGCGTTTACGGCGGTGCGCAAGAAGGTCATATTGCCGACACCCGGGATTTCCACGGGGTATTGGAAAGCGAGGAACAGGCCAGCTGCGGCGCGTTCTTCTGGGTCCATGTCGAGCAAGTCTTCGCCGTTCAATGTGGCAGATCCATCTGTGACCTCATAGCCATCTTTTCCTGCGAGAACGTAAGACGTTGTGGATTTACCAGACCCGTTTGGTCCCATAATGGCGTGTACTTCGCCTTCACCGATTTTCAGATCGACGCCTTTGAGGATTGTCTTTTCTTCTTCTTCAAGATCGACGCAGAGGTTTTTGATTTCTAACATTTTTCTTCTTTCGGATAAGGCCAAAAGGCCAGTGTTCTATTTTGAGGATTTGTTACGGGTGATGTAGCGGAACATAAGCGCTGCCATAGCCCCCATAAGGATTGAGAATACGAAGTTGATCAGGAATGGCCCGCCCATACCTGTGGTCTGTCCACCAAAGAGCACTGCAAAAAATACGGCAAAGCCGTATTTGTAGTGATCGGGTTGAGCGCGGAACCAAGTCATCAGCGGGTTACTTTCGGAATGTTCGAGGCTTTGCGCTGCATTGCGTCGATTTGCTTTTGTTTTTCAGCTTCGCGGTTTGCGCGCTGTAATTGTCCGGAACGCAATTTGTTTTTGCTTAGCGTCATTGATAGGATTACTCCTCCAATGATCCCAATTACCCAACCAACCAAGCAGGAATAGAGTGTGTTTATTTGCTCAAATGAAGTTCCGAGCAAAAAGCCAGCGAACAGCCCAATACATGCAATCAAAAAGATCGTAGACAGCGTTGAGAGCACGGGATCGTGTTTGCCGCCCATAAACTCTTGCGACCCTTCTGGGTGTAAACGAGAGATTTTATCCTTCATCTGTCGTTCAATTTGATGTGCTTGGTCTCTGTGACGCATGGTTAACCCACTGAACCCTCAAGCGAGATCGCCACGAGCGCTTGCGCTTCCATAGCGAATTCCATCGGCAATGCTTGCAGCACTTCCTTACAGAACCCGTTCACGACCAATGCGACGGCTTCTTCTTCGTCCATGCCACGTTGGCGGCAATAGAACAGTTGCTCGTCGTCTACCTTGGATGTGGTGGCTTCGTGTTCCACACGCGCTGTGTTGTTTTTCACTTCGATGTAGGGAACCGTGTGTGCCCCGCATTTGTCGCCAATCAACAGGCTGTCACACTGAGTGTAGTTGCGCCCGTTCGCGGCTTTTGGGTGCATGGACACTAGCCCGCGATAGGTGTTTTGGGCTTTGCCTGCCGAGATGCCTTTGGACACGATCCGCGACTTAGTGTTTTTGCCAAGATGGATCATCTTGGTGCCCGTGTCGGCCTGCTGCATGTTGTTGGCGATGGCGATGGAATAGAACTCGCCCTGTGTATCGTCGCCGCGCAGGATGCAGGACGGGTATTTCCACGTGACGGCGGAGCCTGTTTCCACTTGGGTCCACATGACTTTAGCGCGGTCGCCACGGCAATCCGCGCGTTTCGTCACAAAGTTGTAGATGCCGCCTTTGCCGTTTTCGTCGCCCGGGAACCAGTTTTGAACGGTGGAGTATTTGATCTCGGAATCTTCGAGCAAGACGAGTTCCACCACAGCGGCGTGAAGCTGTGCCACGTCGCGTTGTGGGGCGGTGCAGCCCTCAAGGTAGGACACATACGATCCTTTGTCCGCGATGATCAGCGTGCGTTCAAACTGGCCTGTGTTCTCGGCGTTAATACGGAAGTATGTGGACAGTTCCATCGGGCATTTGGTGCCTTCTGGGATGTAAACAAACGACCCGTCAGAAAATACGGCAGAGTTGAGGGTCGCATAGTAGTTATCGGACTGCGGAACCACAGTGCCGAGGTATTTTTTCACCAGCTCTGGATAGTCTTGGATCGCCTCTGAGATGGAACAGAAGATAACGCCTGCTTTGAGCAATTCATCTTTGAAGGTGGTCCCAACAGACACGGAGTCAAACACAGCATCCACAGCCACACGGCGCTCTTCTTCGGGTGCTTCAACACCAGCCAGTAGCGCTTGTTCTTTCAACGGAATGCCAAGTTTCGCGTATGTTTCCAACAGTTTGGGATCAACCTCATCCAAGGATTTCGGCTTTTCCACCATGGATTTTGGACGGGCATAGTAATACTGATCCTGAAAGTCGATCTTGGGATAATCCACCATCGCCCATTCAGGCTCTTCCATCTGCAACCAACGCGCGTAAGCTTGCAGGCGCCATTCCAGCATCCACTCAGGTTCGCCGTTCTTTTCAGAAATCAGACGCACGATGTCCTCGGACAGGCCTTTGGGCGCGTATTCGATTTCGATGTCTGTCTCGAACCCGTATTTATACTTACCACCAACGGATTGAACGGCATCTACGGTGTCCTGATCGACGCCGTCTTTGACTTGTACTTGATCTACAGTATCCATGTCGTTTCCTTTATGCCGCGCGGGCCTTGAATTTCTTGTATTGGGCGATCCATGCGTCTGCGAAACCCATGACTTCGCCCAAGGTTGTTGTGGGGCCAAAGCTCACGCGGATGGCGGAGCTGGCGGTAATGTCGTCAAAGCCCATCGCCGTCAAGACGCGAGACTGTTTTACTTTGCCTGATGAACAAGCAGACCCTGCGGAAATGGCGTAGCCTGCAAGGTCCATCTGCATAACCTGCGTTTCGCCTTTCCAGCCTGGCACGGCAATGCAGGATGTGTTTGGCAAACGATCCACGCCCTGCCCCACAAAGATAGCGTCGGGCGCGGCATCGGCAAGGCGGGTTTCGAGTGCATCGCGGAGTTCGCGGACGGGCTCCCAGAGGCCGTTGTCGAGTTCACGTTGAGCGGCCTCCGCAGCTGCGCCAAAGCCGGCGATTCCTATGACATTCTCGGTGCCAGAACGGCGGCCTTGTTCTTGGCCGCCGCCTTTGATTTGTGGGGCAACATCGAGGCCTTGTTGGATCACAACTGCACCAACGCCTTTTGGACCGCCAACTTTATGGGCCGATAGGAGTGCCATTTTCGCGCCCGACCATTCAAAGGCAAAAGGTGTTTTTCCAAAGGCTTGGACGGCGTCGCAAAGGCCAACATTGTCAAAACCGCTTTGCAAAATACCTGTTTCACTGTTTGCGGCTTGCAGCGCAGCCGTGCTTGGCTCCGAAACGACGACGATTCCGTCTTTTATCGCAAAGTCGGTGTCACACCAAGCGGCGACTGCATCATGTTCTACGTCAGCGCAGTGGAATCCATTGTTGGCGAGTGCCAAACCCGCCCCTTCAGTTGCGCCTGAGGTGAAGGCGATATCGGCAGCTTCTGCGCCAAATGCCGCTTTGATTTTAACACGGGCCGTTTCAACAATGGCGAGTGCCTTTCGCCCCTCAGCATGCACGCTCGATGGATTGCCAACCACATCCATGGCTGCAATCATCGCGTCCCGCGCCTCTGGGCGCAGCGGGGCTGTGGCGTTCCAATCTAGGTAAACGCGGCTCATTTTTCGTCCACCATCTCAAACAAGGATGGGACGGCAGGGCATGGGGCCATTTGGTTGTTAATAATGTCAGACAACCGCGCAGAATGCAGAAACACATAGACATGCGCTGACAGGCTTTCCCAAAACCGATTAGACAAAGACTGTGCGCGTGATCCTGAATTTGCACCAGACGCCCCTGCCCCTTTGGCAAGTGCGTCCATGGTCTCATCCACGGCTTCTAGAATTGTGGTAATCCGAATGGCGTCGGGATCTTGGGCGAGCGTATAACCGCCCCCCGGTCCGCGTACGCTTTCGACCACACCCGCACGACGCAGTTTCACGAAAAGCTGTTCGAGATAAGCCAATGAAATGCTTTGCCGTTCAGAAATTTCACCAAGACTAACGCGGCCGCCTTTTGATTCTTGCGCCAAATCCACAAGCGCAATCAAAGCATATCGGCCTTTTGTGCTGAGTTTCATGCGCGTTCCGCCATGGCAAGTGTTGACGTGCGCGGTGGAAGGCCTTAGTTCAATGCAACTTGAGTGCGGCCCCCGCGCCCAATTTAGAATTGTTCTAGGTTTTCCGAGCGGTTTAGTCAACATCTACGGGCGTTGAATTTCGGAATTGGAAAAACCTTTGCCATGGAGCTTGATTAAGCGAATGCCTGAAGTAATTTTTCCTGGACCAGACGGACGTTTAGAAGGCCGTTATCACCCACAAAAACAAAAAGATGCGCCGATTGCGATCATCTTGCACCCGCACCCGCAGTTTGGCGGCACGATGAACAACAAGGTTGTCTACAACCTGCATTATGCCTTTCACAAAATGGGCTTTACCGTATTGCGGTTTAACTTTCGCGGTGTTGGTAAATCCCAAGGCGAATACGATCAGGGCATAGGCGAATTGTCTGATGCGGCCTCTGCGCTCGATTATTTGCAGGCCATGAATCCGAACGCAAAGCATTGTTGGGTTGCTGGCTTTAGCTTTGGCGCTTGGATCGGGATGCAGCTATTGATGCGCCGCCCAGAAATTTCCGGGTTTATCAGCGTGTCCCCGCCCGCGAACATGTACGACTTTTCGTTCTTGGCGCCTTGCCCCTCTTCTGGCTTGATTATCAACGGCTCTGGTGACCGTGTGGCGCCACCAACAGACACCGAAGATTTGGTTGAAAAACTGCACGAGCAGAAAGGCATCACCATCACGCACCAAGTTTTGGACGGTGCGGGTCACTTCTTTGAGAATGATCATATGGATACGATGATCGGCAATGTTGACGAATATGTTCGTCGGCGTCTGACCGAGACGACGCGATAAACGATCCGTCGTTTTTCGAGTATTTTTGCAGAGAAGAACCTACGGGGTGGCGATTTGGCCGCCCCTTTTTGGTTCTGGAACGCCTGTTGTTGTAGAGGCGCTGATGGGGAGGCCGCGCAGCGTTCGAACAGCGAGGAAGGCGAAGGCTTGTGCCTCTAGCATGTCGCCGTCGAGGCCGATGTCTTCGATTGGGGCGACAGTTCCTGTGAGGCGGTTTTGAAGTTCTACCATCAGGGTCGGGTTTAGAGCACCACCGCCGCAGATGAACCAGTTTTTAGGTTGGTTTGGAAAATGGGATTGGTTGGCGGCGACGCAGGCGGCTGGCAAGGCGGTGAGTGTCGCCGCAGCATCCGCGTTTGAAAGGTCTTCGACCCATGTCAGTGCATCGTGGAAATCGTGACGATCCAAGGACTTGGGTGGAACTTGCGCGAAAAACGGGCGCTGGAACACACGGGTAAGGATGGCTTCATCGGCTGTTCCTTTAGCTGCAAGCGCACCGTTTTCATCGAAGGGTTTGTTAAGGCGCGATTGCATCAGATCATTCAGCGGCGCATTTGCAGGCCCTGTGTCAAAGGCAAGGAGTGCGCCGCTTGTTTGGGGTGTCGGTTTGCTGGGGTCGATCAGGGTGACGTTGCCAACACCGCCAAGATTTAAGAAGGCTGTGGGTTCCGTTAAACCAGCCCATTTTGCGCAGGCGAAATGGAAGAACGGGGCGAGTGGCGCGCCCTGCCCGCCTGCGCGCATGTCGTTTGTGCGAAAGTCCCAAGCCGTTTTGATGCCTGTGCGCGCCGCGAGGTCTGGGCCGTCACCAAGTTGAAAGGTTCGCGCCTTGTCTGGATCGTGGTTAAGGGTTTGACCGTGAAAGCTGATAAGGTCGATGTCTTCAAACTCGCCAATGATGTCGGCGTGGGCGTCTTGGATCACCTTGAGCGCGGCGTTCAGGATTTCGGCATCATCGTCGGGCCAAAGGCCTTGAGCCGCGGTGAGGGTTTCAACCTCGGATGCAGTAAACGGGCGAAAGGCGCTTTCGCCGAACTCTTGGATATCTACACCGTCTGTCACCAGAACGGCGGCATCCACACCATCCATCGAGGTGCCAGACATGAGGCCCAGAGCACGGATCGGGGTAAAATCTGCCAATGGTCTTTCCTTTCGACGTGCACCCGTTATACGTAGCGCCCTGTAACCTAACAAAGAAAGACAAAACCGATGACTTACAAGCCCAAATCAGAGTTTCTGCACGTGATGCAGAGCCGGGGCTTCTTGCAGGACTGTACTGACCTGGAGGGGCTCGATGATCGCCTACTCGAAGGCGTCCTACCTGCATATATCGGCTTTGATGCGACGGCGGACAGCTTGCATGTGGGATCGCTGATCCAGATCATGATGCTGCGCTGGTTGCAAAAGACGGGGCATAAACCTGTGACCCTAATGGGCGGTGGGACGACCAAGATCGGCGATCCCTCCGGCAAGGATGAAAGCCGTCAGATGATGACTCCTGAACGGATCAATGAAAACGTAGGTGGCATTTTCAAGGTGTTTGAAAAGTACCTCGATTTTGGTGATGGGGCCACGGATGCGGTGCAGCCAAACAATGCAGAATGGCTCGATAAGCTGAATTACATCGAGTTTTTGCGCGATATCGGGCCGCATTTCACCATCAACCGCATGTTGACGTTTGACAGTGTAAAAACGCGTTTGGATCGTGAACAACCGCTGACATTCCTTGAGTTCAACTACATGCTGTTGCAGTCCTATGACTTTATGGAGCTGAACAAACGCTACGGGGTTGGCCTGCAAATGGGTGGTTCCGATCAGTGGGGCAACATCGTGAACGGTGTGGACCTGACGCGGCGGATTTCGCAAACACAGGTGTTTGGCTTGACCACACCGTTGCTGACCAAGGCGGATGGGTCCAAAATGGGCAAATCGGCTGCTGGGGCAATTTGGCTCAATGAGGACAAGCTGAGTTCTTATGAGTTCTGGCAGTTCTGGCGCAACACGCTGGATGCAGATGTGGGCAAATTCTTGCGCCTTTTCACCGAGATTGATCTGAATGAATGCGAACGCCTTGGTGCGCTGGAAGGATCCGAGATCAACGAGGCGAAAGCCATTCTTGCCAACGCAGTCACGACGCTTGCCCATGGATCAGAAGCTGCGAATGCAGCTGAAGCCACGGCGAAGGAAGTTTTCGAAAAAGGTGGCGTTGGGGAAGATTTGCCAACGATCTCCTTTGATGCGGCGGACATTGGCGATGGGATTTCCATCGTCCAGTTGTTCGTCAAATCGGGTCTGTCTGGGTCTGGAAAAGACGCAAAACGTTTGATCGCGGATGGTGGGGCCAAGCTGGATGATGTGGCGGTGACGGATGCTGGGACCATGGTCACTGCGGATCAATTGCGCGGTGCAGTCAAGCTGTCAGCAGGCAAAAAGCGCCACGCACTCGCGAAGATCACCTAACAAAAAACGCCCGCGTTTCAGCGGGCGTTTTCAAAGTTCGAAAGGCGTGGGGTACCCTTGCGCCTTTTGTTATTCCATGTCTGATTTGACTTGAACTGATTTCATGTAATCAGGATCAGCAACCGCGCCATTGGCGTTTTCGTCACCTTTTTTGATTGCGTTAACAACGTCTTGGCCTGCAGAAACACGCCCCACGACTGTATATTGGCCGTTCAAAAACGCCCCTTCCGCAAACATGATGAAAAACTGCGAGTTTGCAGAATTTGGCTGCGCAGATCGCGCCATGCCAACAACACCAGCATCATAGTTGATGTCTGAAAACTCGGCCGGCAGATCGGGCAGCGCAGACGCTCCTGTTCCCGCATACCGCAGGTTAAAGCCTTCGCGTTTGCCGTGCTCCACGTCGCCCGTTTGCGCCATAAAACCGGGGATCACACGGTGAAACACCACATCGTCATACAGACCTTCGCGCGCCAAACGTTTCAGACGTTCTGCATGTTGGGGGGCAACCTCTGGCAGCAATTCAATCTCGATCGTGCCAGATGTAGACCCTGCAACCTCGATCACCAGAGTGTTGTCAGCGTCGGCTGCAAACACTGGCGCTGCTGCAATGGCCGCAACGGCGATAAGGGATTTGAAGAACCGCATTAGGCGTCTGCCGCCACTTTGACAGAAATCATAGTGTCTGGATCCGCAGGGGGTTCGCCCCTTGTGATCGCGTCGACATGTTCCATGCCCTCGATGACTTGGCCGTAAACGGTGTATTGTCCGTTCAGGAAATCATTGTCCTTGAAGTTGATAAAGAACTGAGAGTTTGCAGAGTTTGGATCTTGGGAGCGCGCCGCACCGATGGAGCCGCGTGCGTGTGGGATTTTGGAAAACTCGGCTGGGACATTGCCCATATCTGAGCCGCCTGTGCCTGCCATGCGAATGTTGAAATTGTCGCCGTCTTTATTGCCGTTGGCCACGTCGCCTGTTTGCGCCATGAAGCCGTCGATCACGCGGTGGAACACGACGCCGTCGTATTTGCCAGCACGCGCCAGTTCTTTCATGCGTTCCACATGTTTTGGGGCCACATCTGGAAGCAGGTCGATTTTAACGTCGCCGCCTTTGAGTGTGATAATGATACCGTTTTCTGGGTCTTTAAAATCTGCCAATTTGGCCTCCTGTACTTCGATTTTTGGCACACTAGTAGATGCGCAAAAAAAGGGAAAGTGCGGTTTCGTCGCGGGTCGCGTGAATACGCGCATTATAGCCGTGTGAATAGGCGCATGGTAGCGGTGCAAATGCCCGTTATTTGGCGTATTTGGCTTTCAGTGCGGTTGCGACATCAGCGGGAACGAATTTGGAAATATCCCCATCAAGGCGACAGATTTCCTTGACCAATTTCGATGCAATCGACTGGTATTCTGCGTCTGCCATAAGGAACACGGTTTCAATTTCGTCATTCATGGCGCGGTTCATGCCAACCATTTGATATTCGTATTCGAAATCGGCCACAGCGCGCAGGCCGCGAATGATCACGGTCGCGTTCACGTCTTGGGCACACTGGATCAAAAGGTTTTCGAACGGATGTACAACAACTTCGACACCCAAGTCCTTGGCAATGCCGCCACAGGTGCGTTGCACCATGTCGACGCGCTCTTCCAGTGTGAACATCGGCCCCTTGTCGCGGTTAATGGCAACGCCGATAACCAATCGATCCACAAGCGAACAGGCCCGACGGAAAATATCGAGATGCCCATTGGTGACGGGATCAAAGGTTCCAGGGTACAGACCAGTGCGCATTTTGGGCCTCAGAATTAGTTAACGAGAGATGGATGGGCTGGCTCACACTGAAATGCAAGGATAAATCGGACAGAGGCAAACGCGACGCGCCGTCAGTGGCCCATAATCATGCTTTGCAGGGCGTCTTTTTCTGTGCTGATTTCAGACAAACGTGCGCTGACGATATCGCCGATGGACACGATGCCGATCATTTCTGCGCCATTCATCACAGGCATGTGGCGAAATCGTTTTGCGGTCATTTGTGCCAATACGCTTTCGGCGGTTTGGTCCGCTGTGGTGGTGATAATATTCGAAGTCATCAGGTCGCTGACCTTATCAGACATGCACCCCGCACCCCGTTTGCCCAACTCGCGCACGATATCGCGTTCGGACAAAATGCCCGCCACATCAGTTCCTGTATTTGACACGACCAAGGCCCCGATTCCTTTTGAGGACAAGACATTGGCAGCATCGCCGACAGAGCTGTCAGGTGTCACCGTAGCAATCGGTCCAGAGGATTTCCCTTGTAGGATTTGTTTAATGAGCATTCTCAACCTCCTCGTGTGTGTTTTCTACTTTCATCGTGCCTAGGGTGCGACAGGCTGTCAAGCGGCTGCCTCAAGACGCTTAATCTCAATCCGCAATTTGCCGACGAGCTGTTCGGCAACCCGATTGAGCCGCTCGACTTTGCGATCATCGTGGTGACGCACCAAATAAAACGCACGTTTGAGCGATACCTCTTTCATCAGAATGCGTTGCAGGTCTGGGAAAGTGGGGATGGCAAAGTCATGCACGATACAAACCCCTGCCCCGCGCCGTGCCCAGTTCAACTGCACCGAAAAGCTGTTTGATGTCAGCGGTGCGCGGATTTTCTCGCCCAACTCGCCCATGTAATCCAACTCGTCGTCAAAGATCAGATCGTTGATGTATCCAATCAGGCGGTGGTTTTTGAGGTCATTGATGCTGGTGATTTCAGGATGCGCCGCAAGATAGGTCCGCGTTGCCGCCAGATGCAGAGTGTAATCCGATATTTTCTGCACCGACAATCGCCCTGCGTTTGGCGGGGATACCGTGATCGCCATATCTGCCTCTTGTTTTGATAGGTTCAGAACACGCGGCAAAGCCACGATTTGAATGTGGAGCAACGGGTTTTCGTCGCACATTTCCGCGCAGACTTGGGGCAGCAGATAATTGGCCGACCCGTCAGGCGCGCCAATCCGAATGGAGCCTGACAATTGATCGGCTTGATCCTGCACCTCGCCTTGCGCGGAACGCACGGCGCGATTCATGCCCTCGACGTGGTCAAACAAGCGTGTGCCGGCATCCGTCAGTGCGTATCCTTGTGGGGATTTCACGAACAGGCGAGCATTCATGTCCTCTTCTAACCGCGTGACACGGCGCGACAGGGTTGCGGGATCCATGCGCAAAGTTTTGGCGGCAGCGGTCAGGCTGGCGGCCTCTGCCACATGGAAAAAGACGCGTAGATCGTCCCAACGGAGGTTTTCGTTCATCGGCCTTCCTTGCAAAAATGCAAAATGAGTTTGTCTTATTGGCGCTTTTGGGTGGAAAAATGCAAGGCTATAGTGCGTAAGAAATCTAACAGGAGACTTTACGATGGAAATGATCGGACACTATATCGGCGGCAAGCATGTCGCGGGTGAAAGCGGTCGCACAGCGGACGTATACAATCCGGCAACGGGCGAAGTACAAGCCCAAGTGGCGCTGGCCAATGACGCTGAAATGGCGAAAGCGGTTGAAATCGCTGCGGCGGCGCAACCAGCTTGGGCCGCGAAAAACCCACAAGTGCGTGCCCGTGTAATGATGAAGATGGTCTCCCTTCTGCACCGCGACATGGACAAACTGGCCGAAGCGCTGAGCCGTGAGCACGGCAAAACCTTGCCAGATGCCAAGGGCGACGTGATCCGTGGTTTGGAAGTTGTCGAGTACTGTATCGGTGCGCCTCAATTGCTGAAGGGTGAATTCACCGACGGCGCTGGTCCTGGCATTGATATGTATTCCATGAAACAGGCGCTCGGTGTGACGGCTGGCATTACGCCGTTCAACTTTCCCGCGATGATCCCGATGTGGATGTTTGCGCCGGCGATTGTCTGTGGCAACGCGTGCATTCTGAAACCATCCGAGCGCGATCCATCTGTGCCAATGATGTTGGCTGCATTGATGGAAGAAGCTGGGTGTCCTCCTGGTATCATCCAAGTGGTGAACGGCGACAAAGAAGCGGTGGACGCGATTTTGGACCATGACGTGATCCAATCCGTTGGCTTTGTGGGCTCCACTCCGATTGCGGAATACATTTATGGTCGTGGCTGTTCCAACGGCAAGCGCGTGCAGTGTTTTGGCGGTGCGAAAAACCACATGATCATCATGCCAGACGCGGACATGGATCAAGCAGCAGATGCGTTGATCGGTGCTGGTTTTGGGGCCGCTGGCGAACGCTGCATGGCGATTTCCGTGGCAGTGCCTGTGGGCGATGAAACAGCGGATCGGTTAATCGAAAAGCTGACCCCGCGCGTTGAGGCGTTGAAAATCGGCCCTTACACGTCTGGCAATGATGTGGATTTCGGTCCTGTTGTAACGGCGGCGGCCAAACAGAACATTCTTGGACTGGTTGAAACGGGTGTGAAGGACGGCGCGAACCTTGTGGTGGATGGCCGTGATTTCAACCTGCAAGGCTATGAAGACGGGTTCTTTGTTGGCGCGTGTTTGTTCGACAATGTGACCACAGACATGGACATCTATAAGAA
>CALLAV010000115.1 GCA_938001995.1 uncultured Amylibacter sp.
ATCACCGATTTCGAACGCATCGTTCCAGATGGCATAACCCATTGGCAACACCCTCGTTTCTTTGCTTATTTTCAATCCAATGCAGCCCCGGCATCGATGATTGCAGAACAACTCACAAATGCCATCGCGTCTCAGTGTATGCTCTGGCAAACCTCTCCAGCTGCGACAGAAATTGAGGAGGTCATGATCGATTGGTTCCGCCAAGCTATGGACCTTCCTGACGGATTTAAGGGCGTGATCCAAGACAGTGCCTCATCGGCCACGCTGTCTGCAGTGCTCACCATGCGCGAACGCGCCACAGAGTTCCAAGGCAACGAAACGGGGCTTTCAACACAGCCACGCCTGCGCATTTATTGTTCAGCGCAAGTGCATTCATCTGTCGATAAGGCCTGCTGGGTAGCGGGCATTGGCCAAGACAATCTTGTCAAAATTCCTACAAATGCCGATCATCAAATGGACCCCGCCGCATTGCAAGCCGCCATCAATTCAGATCGCGCCGCCGGCCACACGCCGGCAGGTGTTGTTTTATGTACTGGGGGCACTTCAATCGGCGCGTGCGACGACCTTCCCCCATTGATTGAAATCGCCAAAGCAGAGGACCTTTACACCCACCTAGATGCGGCATGGGCTGGTTCGGCCATGATCTGCCCTGAATTGCGTGACATTTGGCAAGGTGCGGGGGATTGCGATAGCATAGTCTTCAACCCACACAAATGGCTTGGCGCAAACTTTGATTGCTCAATCCAGTTCCTCAAAAATCCAGATATTCAACGCCGCACTATGGGCCTTCGCCCCTCTTATTTAGAGACGCCACAGGCCTCTGAAATCACGAACTTCAATGAATGGACCGTACCGCTGGGTCGCCGTTTCCGGGCACTCAAACTTTGGTTCCTTGTCCGTGCTTATGGGCTCGAAGGACTGCGCGACCGTATGCGCAATCACATCAATTGGACCGCCGAACTCGAAACAAAACTGGGCGCGCATCCAGATTTCACACTGAGCACAAAACGTAACCTGTCATTGTTCACGTTCCAATACACACCAGCGGGTGTGGACCCAAACGAAGCATCCGCAGCGCTGTTACAAAAGATCAACGACGACGGGCGTATTTACCTCACACAAACTCAACATGACGGAGCCTTCGTAATCCGCTTTGTGGCAGGTCAGTTCGACTGTAACCGCGATGATGTCATGATGGCTTACGATGTGATCACAGAACTGGCTGGCGTATGAAAATACTTGAAATGTTAAACTTCCCTCAATAAGTTAACCTCATGAAATTTTTACAAAAACTATTTGTCATCCTTGCTACAGCACTGATTATCCCGCTGACAGCGCAGGCGCAGAACTACCCCGATTATCAATCTCTTTACGTCAACGACTTTGCCAATATCATCGGTGATCGCTCGGAAGAACGCATCGAGACCATGCTGCGCGCGGCCAAAAAAGACCGCGATCTGGAGGTCACGGTCGTTACCATAGAACGGCTCAAGGATTATAACAGCCAGCCCCCAATCGCCAGATTTGCAACGGGCCTGTTCAACCACTGGGGCATCGGTAATCCAGACCGAAACGATGGTATCTTGATCCTCGTGTCCCGATATGACCGCGAAATGCGGATCGCTTTGGGCAGCGGCTATCCGGCGCGCTATGATGACCGTGCGAAAAACGTGATCGACAACTACTTTATCCCCTATTTCAAGGCGGATCGTTACTCCACAGGGATCGAAGTTGGGGTCGAAGAAACCCTCAAACGCCTCACGCTTGAATTTGGCCCAAACAACCGCCCGACTTTTACATCACGGATCAAAAACGAAACCACACATGTAACTGAAAACGCCCGCAGCGGCGGTATCTGGGCATGGATCCTCGGTGCGCTTGGCCTTGGAGGCACGGGCTACGGCGTGAAACTATGGCGCCGCTGGTTGCGGCTCAAACCACGCACCTGTTCTATCTGTGGCCGCAAAATGCGCCGTTTGGCCGAATTTGAAGACGATCATTACCTCGCTCAAGGGCAACAAGTCGAAGAGGCACTAAAGTCCGTTGATTACGATGTGTGGTACTGCCCCTATGACGACCACACAAAAATCGAAGGCTATAAAGGCTGGTTCTCGCAGTATTCGGTCTGCCCTAAGTGCGATCACATCACCATGTATTCCACACGCACCGTTTTAACCTCGGCAACGAAATCCAGTTCTGGCAAGGCCCGCGTTGATTACACCTGCAAAAACTGCCACCACACATACGAGGAAATGGTGACGATACCACGCATCACCGAAAGCTCTTCGTCAGGCGGGTCCAGCGGCGGCGGCTTTAGCGGCGGATCGTCTTCTGGCGGCGGCGCAAGCGGCAGCTGGTAAGAGTCCAAAAACGACGCTTCTGACGCAAACAGGCATGTGTTATTTGACAGACTGTCGCAGTCTGGAATCACAACTGCTGAGACTGCATATGATTGACTTGAATTGGATGACCGCCCTTGTGTCGCGCACGATAGGTGCAAACCGTGGACGTGCGGCCCGTGGATCCCCAGCGGCCTAGGCTACTGAACCCTTTCCACACAACCAATCAAAGCGAATACCACAATGTCAGCACCCAGAGCCCGCCGCGCAGGCGGCAGATCCGCCCGCCAAGCCCTCCGCGCAGCCCCGATTGCAAAAGCAGAACGTTCCATCCGCGCAGGAATGGAGGGCGGACGCTACAAAGCCCTCACCGACGCGCAAGTCCTGCAAATCCACAACGCCGCCCTTGATGCGCTCGAAAACATCGGCCTCGCTGATGCCCCGCCGTCTGGCGTGAAAATCCTAACAGATGCAGGCGCGATCCAAGGTGAAGACGGGCGCATCCGTTTTCCGCGTGCGCTGGTCGAAGATATGCTCACCAAAGCCAACAAAGACGTCACGTTGTACAGCCGCGATGGCAAAAACAATCTCGAACTCAATGGCAACCGCGTCCACTACGGCACCGCCGGCGCCGCCGTTCACTTGGTCGATGTGGAAGGCAACAACTACCGCGAATGCACCGTCCAAGACCTGCACGACGCCGCCCGCATCGTAGACCGTCTCGACAACATCCACTTCTTGCAACGCCCCATGGTGTGCCGCGATATCGCTGACAACCGCGAAATGGACCTCAACACCATCTACGCCACCGCGTCAGGCACGACCAAACACATCGGCACGTCTTTCACAGAACCCGACTTTGTGCCCGATGCGCTTAAAATGATCTACGAAATCTCGGGCGGCGAGGCGAACTTCCGCGCCAATCCGTGGATTTCTAATTCCAACTGTTTTGTGGTTCCCCCCATGAAATTCGCCACTGAAAGCTGCGAAGTCATGGAAGCCTGCATCCGCGGTGGCATGCCCGTGCTGCTGTTGTCTGCGGGCATGGCGGGTGCAACAGCCCCTTCCACAATCGCGGGCGCAATCGTACAGGCCACCGCCGAATGCCTCGGCGGTCTTGTCTATGTCAACGCCATCACACCGGGCCATCCCGCCATCTTTGGCACATGGCCGTTCGGACTCGACCTGCGCACAGGTGCCATGTCTATCGGCTCTGGCGAACAGGCGCTGCTTACTTCTGGTTGCGCCCAGATGCACCACTTCTACGGCCTCCCGGGCGGGGCTGCCGCAGGTGCATCCGATTCCAAAATGCCCGACATGCAGGCAGGCTGGGAACAGATGTGCTCCAATGTCATGGCGGGCCTATCTGGCGTTAACATGGTGTACGAAGCCGCAGGCATGCACGCCTCTCTTCTGGGTTTTTGCCATGAAAGCCTTGTGCTCGGCGACGACATCATCGGCCAAGCTCTGCGCTGTGTACGCGGGATCGAGGTTAATGACGAAACGCTCGCCCTCGAACAAATTGCGGATGTCTGTATGAACGGACCGGGCCATTACCTTGGCACGGGCGAAACGCTCACGCGGATGGAAGCCGATTATGTGTATCCCAACATGGGCGACCGCACCTCGCCCAAAGAATGGGCCGAACTTGGCAAACCAGATTTGTTGAAAAAGGCCACAGCACGCAAAGAAGAAATCCTTGCGGCGGGGTCACAGTGCAAGTTTGATCCTGTGCTTGATGCAGCTTTGCGTAAAGGCTTTAACATTCACTTGAATTGATCACAATTTGGGGCGGTCATTCATCCAAATCACCGCCCCAAAACGCGCCTTTCAATTGCACACCAACCACCTATACTGAACCTGTTATCCATCGACGCAGGACACCCAGTTTATGAGCAAATTTTTCGCCAAAACCGAAGAATCCCTCCCCATTATGCTCCTGCGGGCCCGCGAAGCATTAATGAAACGTATCCGCCCCTACCTCATGGAACACGACCTCTCCGAGCAACAATGGCGTGTGTTACGTGTGTTGGACGAGGTCGGCCCACTAGAACCGACAGAGCTTGGAGAGCGTTGCGTGGTCCTGACGCCCAGCCTCACGCGTATTCTCGCGCTGCTGGAAAAACGCGATATGATCCGACGCGAAAAACACCCCACGGACAAGCGCAAACAGATCATTCACTTGACCAAAGAAGGCCTGGACGTCATTGGAAAAATCGCCCCCGAAGCCCGCAAAATCTATGAGGAGCTGGAAGAGGCTTTTGGCAAACCACAGATGATTAACCTTTTGAATAAACTGGCCAAATTATCCTCTTTTTGAAGCGGGTTCTGGTTCAATCTCTTCATACAAAGGCCGCAGCCCTGTAATCAGCCGCGCACCCTTGGAATAGGTCACATAGGACCAAAACCAACTGAACGCGACGATGATTGGTTGGCGCACACCGATCAGAAAATAAATGTGCGCGACACCCCAAATCCACCATGCGATGAACCCAGACATTTGAAATTTGCCAAAATCAATCACCGCAGAATTGCGCCCGATGGTCGCCAAATTCCCCGCATGTTTATACGCAAAAGGCGCTGGCGCAGGCCGCCCTTGCAAGGCCGCAATAATGCGCTTCGCCACATATTTTCCACCCTGTTTGGCCGCTGGCGCAATACCGGGCACATCCGCATTTTCCTTCCACGCCACCTTTGCGGCATCACCGATCACCGACACTTCAGGATGGGCCGGCACAGACAGATCATCGGCTACCGCTACACGCCCACTGCGATCGGTTTCGACGTCCAGCCAACGACCAACATCTTTCACCGCAACGCCCGCGCCCCAGACCTTGCAGGCGGATGGGATGAACGTGTTTTCTAACTGGACACCTTGCGCGTCAATGTCCTGAACCATAGTCCCGACCATCACCTCAACACCCAGTTTTTCAAGCGATTTCTGCGCCTTATCCGACAATGTCTCTGGAAAGGCGCTTAGCAGACGCGGCCCTGCTTCTACCAAGATAATCCGCGCACTGCGTGAATTGATGCGCCGGAAATCCTTTGCCAACGCATGATGCGCCAGCTCTGCAATAGCCCCTGCCATCTCCACGCCAGTTGGGCCACCGCCCACGACGACGAAAGTCATTTGACGCGCTTGTTCCTCGGGATCGTCAGAAATTTCTGCCCGTTCGAACGCCATAAGAACATTCTTACGGATCTCGGTCGCGTCAATTACACGCTTTAAACCCGGCGCATGTTTTTCCCAAGCATCCTGTCCGAAGTACGAATGATGCGCGCCCGACGCGACAATCAAATGGTCATAATCAAAGCGACTCTCTTCGCCCACAACCTGCTTGGCGTCAGTGTCGATATCCAAAACCTCGCTTAGGACCACACGCACGTTTGGCTGGCGCGAAAAGATGCTGCGAATAGGCCATGCCACATCCGCCGGGGACAAATCCGCGGTTGCCACCTGATACAACAGCGGCTGGAACAGATGATAGTTCCGCCGATCAATCACAGTGATATCAACAGGCGCTTTGGCCAGCGCTTTGGCGGCGGCAATGCCTCCAAATCCTGCACCAATGATAACAACTTTTGCGTTTTGGGGAGTGGGATGAGACATCGTCGACCTCTTGCTGAGTAACAGTCAAAGGCTTGGGCCGTGGCGCACCCAAAGAAGACGATTCCTTGGGCACAACGTCCCAAAACCACTCTATATATAGGGGGTTAGCAGGCGGCTGAGTACTGCCAATACCACAACTGTTCTATGCGCCAGACGCAACCGCCGCCACAAAGCGGTCCACTATTGTTCCGCTTTCACCAATTGCGCCCCGCGCATCGAACACAGCGTCCCAGTCAATTGAAAACACCGTTTCGCGCGTCATTACATCGCGTAAATGTTCGCCGCCATTCACGGCCTTGGCACAGGCGTTTTTGACCAAAAGTCGCGCATCACTGAGCGCCATATGTTCAGCCAGTGCAAAGCTCGCCGCTTCCGCCATCATCAAACCCTGCGTATCATCAAAGACCCGCGCCATGGCGGCTTCGTCCACACGCAGTGATCCTGCCAGCTCCGTTGCATGGCGTAACGCAGCACCCGTCGCCACGACCAATGACGGCAAAGCCAGCCACTCTTGCGCCCACGCCGCGCCGTCCCGCTCTTGCGCATGCACTGCAACACCAGCGATTTGTGCAACCAAACCTTGTCCTTGCCGCGACAGCGCCAACATCGCCTCGGCCCCTGTCGGGTTCGCCTTATGTGGCATCGTACTGGAACCGCCGGACGCGCCCGCACGCAAACCATCACCAATCTGCGCCGAAAGCAGTAAGTCCTGTGCCATCTTGCCGAGTGACCCGCAGATCAGTCCGCAGAGGTTCGCAAATTCCAAAACCCCGTCGCGCGTGCTGTGCCAAGGCACGTCTGGCGCGCGTAAGCCCAACTCCTCTGCCATCGCATCCGCCAGCGCGAACCCCTGCCCTTCAAACGCGGACAGGTTGCCCGAAGCACCGCCCAGCGACAGAACCAGCACCCGATCCCGCATCTGATTGAGCCGTTCACGGTGGCGCACAAACGGCATGCCCCAGCCCGCAATCCGCGCGCCAAGCGCCGTTGGTGTGGCAATCTGGTGTCGTGTGCGCGCCGCCAT
>CALLAV010000116.1 GCA_938001995.1 uncultured Amylibacter sp.
TTGGTGAACTCGGTCTTTAGTGTGGATAGCCCGAACGATCTATTGGCCATTCGGCGTATCGAGGTAGAGGCGGATACGACCGAGAGCACGGTTGAGGATGGCAAGTTGCTGCGCGGGAAGATTGATCGGTTTATGAAGGATCAGGACGCGTGGTGGGATGATGTGCTGATCGCTGATATGATCGAGATCGGCAAACGCACGGGCGATATCACGCGCAATCCTGTGGTGCTGACGGACAATGTGTTTGAGCAAAAGAACTTCTATACCGCGCATTTTGGCGGGCTGTATGTGTTCCGTGATCTGGATGAAGCAGCGGTCATTTCGGTGGAGGAAATGGACGATGTGGAGGATTGGGATGTCGAGTATGTGATGGATTTTTCGCAAGCCAACGACATCGCGACTTTCCTAGAAGCCAACAATCTGGTGGAGCCGATCACAAGCGCGAAGGGGCGCGATGTGGCGGCGATTTTGCAGCAGAAGATGGACTTTATCGTGGTCGATACGGCGGCTAGCCTTGGAGATACGATTGGCACGCCCGATCGGCGCGAATTGCGCGCCCTTGCGCGGCGAAATGCTAAGGACCTGCCTGCGGAATACAAAGGATTGTACAAACTCTGGCTCTGGGCGCAGGGGCAGGGGGATTGGCCGCGCATTACGGCGAATGATCCTGCATATTTCTACACGCTGCGTGCCTCTGACCATGCGGATAAGGATCTGGTCAACATGATGCTGGCGGAATTGGCGCCGCTGGATGTGCGCCAGTTGTTCATCTGCCATAAAGAGGCGTTTTATCGAATTTACGCGGGATGGTCGGATGAAAAGAAAGAGTATGTGGCAGAATACCTCGCGAATGAATATATGGTGGATAAGGCGGGTGCGCGTGAGGAACTTTTCGGGCATGAGCCTGCGATGGAAGAGCCCGAGGCGTCGCGCAAACGCGTCGGGCGGCCTTGGAGTGGCGACGATGATGACATCGTGAAACGGGTTGGCCCTTGGGGCGCGGTAAGGAGGTAATATGTTCGGATGGTTAAGACTTGCAGTGATCGGGTTGTTTTTCCTGACGATCATCTTTTTCTGCCTTGCGTGGTATTCCCGTTCTGTGCGCCGCGAAAAGTTGGAAAAGCAGTTTGACGAAGGCCAGGAACATCCTGGCCCGCGTGAGCAGTTTATTGAAGACGGGCTAAAAGCCTATGAGGGTTCGCTCAGGGCCAAGCTGATTTGGGGGGTCTATGTGATCCCGATTGTCTTGGTTTTTGTGACGCTCTATGTGACGAATTTTATGTGAGGATACGCAGATGCGTTGGATCAAATGGATATTTCTTGTTGTCGTGGCACTGCTGATTTTCTCGGTGTTCCACTATACTTTGCCGCAGCGCGATGTGGTGCGCGTGACAGGGACCGAGATCATTCGGCAAGACTTTTCCAAATGGAACCGTATTTTTTATGCCCAAAGCGACAGCGGCAATGAGGAGGGCGTGAACCGCGATTTGCGCTTGATCAACACGGCCTATCCTGAGGGCGGCATCATGGTGTTTCGCAACGAGGACACGGGCTTTGGCTGGCCGTGGTATTTCAAGCTGGACAGTTCGAATCTGCACGCGGAAGTGGCTGACAAAGTCTCGACCCGCGATGAACCGATTTGGATGGTAATCACACACTATGGCTGGCGCAATGAGTTCCTGTCGATCTATCCAAATGCCGTTGGCGTGCGAGAGGTCGCAGGGCCAGATGTGCGGATCATTCCGTGGGTGAACATCATCATCTATGTCATTCTTGCGTTGCTGCTGCTCGGCGCTTTCCGTCTGTTGCAGCGGTTCAAACGGCGCAAGATCGACCCAGCCCTTGAGGCGATGGAAGACCGCTGGGACGCGGTTGAAGCACGGGCAAGCGATGTGTCAGACAGCGCAGGCGCGGCCAAAGGTGGTGTATTGGCATGGTTCAAAAGCTGGTTTGGTTCGGCCCGTTAAAGCGATCGCAGCAACACTTTGCCAGAGCCGACTACAGCGGCAATTGTTTCGTAGTGGGACTTGCGCCGATCTGAATTTGTTACCGACCTAAGCAGTAACGTTTCTGCCTCTTGTAAGATGGCGGCCGCCTGTTGGTTGACCGAAGGCAAGGATGCCGTCGCGACGGCGATCAATGGCCCCGTGGTAACTGTGCCAGCGCTGGTAGAGGCGCTGAAGCGGACCACTGGCTTGGATCGGGTTCGATTTTGCCGCGCCAAGGCCTGTAGTTTTCGACCTGCGTCCTCGATGATCTTTGCGCTTTGTGCATAATCTCCTGTATCAGGCAAGGCATTCGCGATTTCCAAAAGCTGACCCCCAAGGCAAGATACAAGATATTCCTGCGCGCCGCTGGAACAGATCGAAATCGACAAGGAAATTGCGTCGTTGACGACAGAGGTTGTCAGGTTTGAAACAACTTCGAACACAAGATCAGGATCATCCAAGCCGAGACGCTCAGGACCTTGTTCCTTGCGGTTTGCACCAACGGGCGGTTTTAGACCCGGTTCAAACACCACAACGGGGCTGTGGCCTGCTTGGGCGTTGTTTGCTGGTGGCATTAAAAACGCGGCGCTAACGGATATGAGCAGAAGTTTTTTCATGCCTTACCCCCCAAACAACTTGTCAAAAACAATGCCAGCCGTAAAGACGATGCGCCGTTCACCCACATCATTGAACGCGTCGTCAACGGACAAACCAAAGTTCATGTTTGGAATTTCGTCGAATTTAAAACTGGTCCCCAGTGTGACGGACTGCCCAGTATATGCCGCACTTAATGCCACATTTTTTGACACTCCGATCCCCAGTCCAAAGAATATGGCAGGGTCTTTGTCGTTGTTTCGTAGGTGGGACCCTGCGCCGATTGTGGCCATGACAGGAAAGCTGTCTTGGCCGATTTGCAACTCGGAAAAGCGGGTAAAAGCGATGGTCGCGGTTTCATCCCGCGGTTTGGAATCGCCCCACCCGCCTAGATATCCAAACCCGATGCTGGCATAGATCGGCGCCTTGCCATCATGGATGCGTCGGGATGCTTTTACCGATAAGAATCCAGAGTCCGCAAAGTCATTTTCCAATGATGTGATGTTCGCTGAAATCTGAATGCCGATGGTTTCTTCGGCGCTGCCAAATGCAAACCCCACAACAGCAGAGCCGTCAGCCCTGTCGGATGTAGCGGATTCTTTGTTGGTAAGCGCAATTCCTGCAAACCCTGTGCCGTTCGGAGCGGTTAACGCCGAAGGAATACCCGCAAGGGCAAGGTGTTTGTCCTGCGCGTAGGCGAGCGGCGCAACTAACAATAGCGGTATCGCAAAGATTGTAGAGGCAATAGCAACACGTATTTCGGGCAAACGGTGCATTTAACGCTCCGACACTAAAAATGAGGATTTCACGATATTTACTTTTTATTATTATACTTGAAACTCTAATTTTTCAATTGTTAGTTGAATTTTAAAGTATTGTTTGGGTCATGCGAAGGATCAAAAAGGCGAATTTTGCGGCCGCGATGCGTTCAAATTGACCAATGTGTCACTGACAGGTGGCATAGCTTTGGCGTACGTTTGTGGACACGGTGGGTTCAATGAATTGAATCTGCACTTGCCGGCTTCCATTGTCAGAAACCGCGACCCGTTTTGATTTGGTAATGTCACCTTGGTTGGTTTCAAGGCGGACTGTCACGGTCACTTCGCGAGCTTTGCCTTCTAAACGTACGACAGCATCCGTGATGATCCCATAGTCCCATTGACCGTTCACATAAAAGGTATCTGCACTGTTTTTAAGGCTGGTAATCTTACACGTGCTTTGAGAGCCAACCGCGGCTGCGATCAGGATGACCAGCAAAAGCAAGCCGCCCATGCAGGCCCCGATAATCACCAAAGGGCTGGCCTTTTTTGTGGCTACTGCGGGGGGTTGTGCTGGAGGTGCTGGCGAAGGTTCGGGCGGGCGTGCCCCTTTGACATATCCGCAATGGGGGCAGGTGGTGGCTTCGCTGGATACTTTGCCACCGCACTCAATACATTTCAAAATCGCCATGTCAGTAAATGTCCTTGGGTCGTAAAACTGTATGATGATATTTGCGCCTTAGGGACGCTGGCGCAAATATTTTTTCAAGTATATCTGAGAATTGCACTGTGCTCGGGCTGGCATTTTAGCATTGGATCGGGCAAAACGGCGTGGATTAATTCAATGCGAGGGCAGACCCAATGATTCCGTATCGTTCCAGAACTTCGACACATGGCCGCAACATGGCAGGGGCCCGTGGCCTTTGGCGTGCGACGGGCATGACGGACAGTGATTTTGGTAAGCCGATCATCGCAGTTGTGAACTCTTTCACGCAGTTCGTTCCGGGCCACGTTCACCTCAAGGATTTGGGTCAGCTGGTTGCCGAAGAAATTCATGCTTCAGGTGGTGTCGCCAAGGAAATGAACACCATTGCCGTCGATGACGGGATCGCGATGGGGCATGACGGGATGCTGTACTCATTGCCGTCGCGCGAAGTGATCGCCGACAGTGTGGAATACATGGTCAACGCGCATTGTGCCGATGCGATGGTGTGTATTTCCAACTGCGATAAAATCACGCCCGGCATGATGATGGCGGCGCTGCGGCTCGATATTCCTGTGGTGTTTGTGTCGGGTGGCCCGATGGAAGCAGGCAAAGTGGATATTGACGGCGATCTGAAGGCCATCGATTTGGTAGACGCCATGATGGAAGCGGCGAACCCTGATCGCACAGACGAAGAAGTTCTGGCGATTGAAGAAGCAGCCTGTCCAACCTGTGGGTCGTGTTCGGGCATGTTCACCGCGAATTCGATGAACTGTTTGGCCGAGGCGCTGGGTCTGGCCTTGCCGGGCAATGGGTCCACATTGGCGACGCACTCTGACCGTGAGATGTTGTTCCGCAAGGCGGGGCGTCGGATTGTCGAGTTGACCAAAGACTTTTACGTCAACGGCAACAAATCTGTGTCTGCGCGCGGGATCGCGACGAAAGCGTCGTTTGAAAACGCGATGCGCATGGACATCACGATGGGTGGGTCCACGAACACAATTTTGCACCTGCTTGCCATGGCGCAAGAGGGCGAAGTGGATTTCACCGTTGACGACATCGACCGTCTGTCCCGCAGCACGCCGTGCCTGTGTAAGGTCGCCCCTGCGGTTGAAAACGTGCACATGGAAGACGTGCACCGCGCAGGCGGGATTTTCGCGCTGCTGGGTGAAATGAACCGTGCGGGGATGCTCGATACGTCTGTGGGCACAATTCATGAGCCAACATTGGGTGATGCGATTGCCAAGTGGGATGTGCGCACGTCGAACGACGAAGATGTACACAACCTATTCCTCGCGGCCCCGGGTGGCGTGCGTACGACGCAAGCGTTTAGCCAATCGCGTCGCTACAAAGAGCTGGACTTGGACCGTGAAAATGGGGTGATCCGCGATCTGGAACATGCGCATTCGACGGAAGGTGGTTTGGCCGTTCTGTTTGGCAATATTTCCCAAGAGGGCTGTGTTGTGAAGACGGCTGGTGTGGATGAAAGCATTCTAAAGTTCAATGGCCGCGCGGTTGTGTGCGAGTCCCAGGACGAGGCGTGCAAACGTATTCTGGGCAAAGAAGTGGTGGAAGGCGACGTGGTTGTCATCCGCTATGAAGGGCCACGCGGTGGGCCGGGGATGCAGGAAATGCTCTATCCAACGACCTATCTGAAATCCATGAAGCTGGGTAAGGCCTGTGCTTTGATCACAGATGGGCGCTTTTCTGGTGGGACCTCTGGCCTTTCGATTGGCCACGTTAGCCCCGAAGCAGGTGAAGGCGGCAATATCGCGTTGATCGAAGAGGGTGACATCATCGAGATTGATATCCCGAACCGTTCTATGAATGTGAAACTGACCGACGAAGAACTGGCAACACGCCGTGCTGCGATGGAGGCACGCGACAATCCATGGGCGCCAAGCGAGCCGCGTAAACGCAAGGTGAGCCGTGCGTTGCGGGTGTATGCAGCCCATGTTGGCAACGCGTCACAGGGTGCTGTGCGGTTGGAGCCTTGATCAGTTTTTCACATCGGTGTTTGGGCCTGAGCATAGCTTTGGCCGTAACTTTTGGGGGCTTCGCTGCACATAGCGAGGCCCTTTGTGCATCTGCCAAAGCGGTTTTGGCGGGTGGGTCCGATGTGCCAGCCCTTGAAGGCCGCGCCTGTGATCTGGTGCGGTCGGGCGATGGGTTAGATCAGTATTTTTGTGCGAAAGAGTTTGCGTTTCGCAGCGATGCGGCGACGCGTGCCTATGAAGCATATGTGACAGAAATACGGGCGTGTTTTGGCGCGGATGAAGTGCCGATTGGTCCCGCGGTGAACCATCCTGACAGCTATCACCAGACTGTGTTTGCCGTGAACAATAGGCACATTTCTGTGGCACTCAAAGACAAAGGCGCATTGCAGAAAACCTATGTGTTTGTGCGGTTGCCTGCGAACTAAGGCGTTTTGGCAACCTGATCGCGCAAGGTTCCGAGGACTTTGACTAAATTGTCGAGCATGGGGGCATCAAACCCCGTGGCTTCGATCATGGCAGTTGTAATAACGGACGCATGTTTTTGCAGATCTTGGCCTGATTTTGTGAGGGTGATACGCACTTGGCGGGCGTCTTTTGTGCCGCGTGTACGGGTCACATGGCCAAGCGTCTCAAGCCGTTTCAAAAGTGGCGTGAGCGTGTTGGTCTGCATGCCCATTTTTGCTGACAGATCACCCACGGTTTGCCCGTCATGCTCCCACAAAAACATCAGCGTCATCCATTGCGGGTAACTCAGCCCCAAATCCGCGAGCAGTGGCACATAGATGCGATGCAACGCATGGTTCGCGGTATAAAGCGCAAAACAGATGAGCGCGTTTGGATCGTTGGGCGTATCAGATGACATGACGTCTCCTTTATGTCGCACACGATAAATGGGAACGAAAAGACCCTCAACCCGTCAAAACCGATACGGGTGTTAATGAAGCGTTAAGAGCCTTTTTGTTTGTCAAATATCCGCGCCGGAGGCTCCGAGGATGCATCCCCCACAGGTTATTGAGCAGGCATGCCCTGTTCGATGATATTCGCCCAAAGCGAACACCCCGTTGGGATGGCTTCGTCGTTGAAGTTGTATTCAGGGTGGTGAACCATCGCGCCTTCGCCATTGCCACATAGAATGTACGCGCCCGGGCGGGATTCAAGCATAAATGCGAAGTCTTCACCGCCCATGGTTTGTGCCATATTGGCGTCAACGTTGTGATCGCCCACGACGCTGCGGGCGACATCGGCCATGAAATCTGTTTGATCGTCGTGGTTTACCATGACGGGATAGTTGCGGTTGTAGGTTACTTCAGCTTTGGCCCCAAACGCGGCTGCGGTGTTTTCGGCGATGCGTTTGATCTGTTCTTCCGCTGTGTCGCGCATGGTTGGCGAAAGGGTGCGGACCGTGCCGCGCAGTTCAACCTTTTCTGGGATCACGTTGAACGCTTTGCTTTCGGTTTCAAAGCTGGTGACAGAAACGACCACGGATTCAAGCGGGTCTGCCACGCGCGATGCAATTGTTTGCAGGGCGATGACGATGTGGGCTGCCACGACGGTTGTATCGACGCCGTCTTGAGGTTTGGCGGCATGTGCGCCTTTGCCCGTCACGTCGATCTGGATGAGGTCAGCCGCGGCAAAAAACGGGCCAGGGCGGATGCCGAATTTGCCAACCTCGACGCCGGGCCAATTGTGCATGCCGTAGACTTCTTGGATGTTAAATTCGTCCATCATGCCGTCGTCCACCATTTCACGCCCCCCGCCGCCGCCTTCTTCGGCGGGCTGGAAAATTACGACAGCCGTGCCGTCAAAATTGCGTGTCTCGCACAAATATTGCGCAGCACCGAGCAACATTGTCGTGTGGCCATCGTGGCCGCAGGCATGCATCTTGCCTTCGGTTTTTGAGGCATAGGGCAACCCCGTTGCCTCGAATATCGGCAGCGCGTCCATGTCGGCGCGCAGGCCGATGACTTTGCCAGAGGCGTTTTGCTTGCCTTTGATCACGCCAACGACACCTGTGCGACCTATGCCTGTTTTCACCTCGTCACAGCCCCACTCGCGTAGTTTTTCGGCGACAATGTTGGCGGTGCGGTGGCAGTCAAACTGCAGTTCTGGGTGTTCGTGCAGATCGCGGCGGATGGCGGTGAGGTCGGCATGGGTTTCAGCAAAGCGGTTAATAAGAGGCATAACTAGGTTCCTTAGGACAGGTCTGCAATCAGGTCGCGCATGAACTTAGCGCCCAGATTATATTGGTCGACGGTGATGTATTCATCCGCTTGGTGCGCTTGGTCGATGGAACCCGGCCCGCAGATGACGGTGGAAATGCTTTCGGTTTGGAAATGGCCTGCTTCGGTGCCGTAGCTGACCACGTTGATAGAGTTGTCGCCTGTGAGGCGGCGCACCAACGTTTCAGCTGCGCCATTCTCTTCCGGCCGCAGGCCCGGGACGCCAAATTTTGGCGTGACTTTGATGCCTGCCTCGGGCCGCACCTTTTTGATCTTCGCATCCAGCTCGGCAGCGAAGGTGAGGTAGGCGTCGGCTTCGGCCTTGGCGTCTTGTGTTGGGAGCAGACGGAAATCGTTGATGAAGGTACAGGTTTTGGCGGTGATGTTGCCCGCGGTGCCGCCTTGGATTGTGCCCACGTGATAGGTGGGGAAGGGCGGGACAAATTCGTTTTCTGGGTCGTGGTTTGCCACGGCCTCTTCGTTCATTTTGTTGTGCCATTCCACGAGGGTCGCGGCGGTCATCACGGCAGAGACACCGATGTGAGCGAGGGAGGAGTGAACCTCGTAGCCTGTCACCTCGTTGTGGAATCCTATGCCACCTTTGTGGCCTGTGACGGCTTTCATGTCAGAGGGTTCACCGACGATGCACATGGCAGCCTTTGGCATTTTGTTCGCGAGTTCTTTGACCATCGGGATCACGCCTTCGCAGCCGACCTCTTCGTCGTAAGAGAGCGCGAGTTGGATCGGGGTTTGCAGATCGGCGGCGACCATTTGGGGGACATAGGCCAGCGCGATCGCGAGGAAACCTTTCATGTCGCAAGTGCCACGGCCAAAATATTTGCCGTCTTTTTCCACAACGGTCCACGGATCGGTGGTCCAATCTTGGCCCTCAACAGGGACAACATCTGTGTGGCCTGACAAGATAACGCCGCCTTCAACCATCGGACCGATATGGGCATAGAGGTTCGCTTTGTCACCATCGTCGTTGTAAACGCGGGTTGATTCGACACCGTGACCCGCCAAGTAATCCTCGACAAAATCTATGAGGGGCAGGTTTGAGCGGTCTGACACGGTATTAAAGCTGATCAGCTTTTCCAGCATTTCAAAGGGGGTATAAGTGTCGGGCATAGATCGGTTCCTACCTGTGTCGTATAGCGGAGTGTGGAAACTGCTTCACCGCGCGTCAAGGGGCCAAACTGACCAGATGCTGAGAATTACTTCGGGTCATTTTACCAAATGGTCAAAAGAAAAATCATTGTAAACTAATTCTTTATCGTTTTTACTTCGCCCATGGTCTGCTGTTTTGGATTCGCATCCAGAACATTTGCTCTTGGGGAGAAATAGTTGCCAGAACGTCAAAAGACGCAGTGTCTACGTGTCAGCTCTACCTTGTTTGGTGGGCGTTCTTGCTCGGACCTCTCTTCCCTTCTGCACCTTGGTGCGGACACCGACCTAAACAATAACCTATAGGGAGAACTCTACGTATGACGATGAAATCTTTGACATTAGGAAGCGCGCTTGTGCTTTCAATGGCGTCCATGGCAGCCGCGGAACGCGGCGCTGATGGCAACGTCAGCATCATCTATTGGCAAGCGCCATCCATCCTGAACCCATATCTGTCTGGTGGCACCAAAGACATCGAGTCTTCAAGCCTCGTGATTGAGCCGATGGGCCGTTACAACCAAGACGGCGCACCTGTTGCCTATCTGGCGGAAGAAATTCCAACAGTTGCAAATGGTGGCGTGTCCGAAGACCTGACATCCATCACATGGAAGCTGAAAGAGGGCCTGAAGTGGTCTGACGGATCTGCTGTAACATCTGCCGATGTGAAATTCACAGCGGATTACTGCATGGACCCAGAAGGTGGCTGCGCGCAGTTGGCAAAATTTGACGGTGTAACAAGCGTTGAAGCCATTGACGAGTTGACCGTGAAGGTCACGTTCGGCGCGCCAAAGCCAAATCCGTATGGTCCGTTCATGGGCGGCCAATCCCCGATTATTCAGGCGGCACAATTCGCAGACTGCATGGGTGCAAAAGCGCCTGAGTGTACAGAAGCGAACTTTGGCCCGATCGGCACAGGCCCGTTTGTTGTGGATGATTTCCGTCCAAACGACGTGATCCAGATGTCTGCAAACCCAAACTACCGTGATCCAGCAAAGCCTGCATTCGCAACACTGACGTTCAAAGGTGGCGGTTCAGCCGAAGCCTCTGGTCGTGCGGTTCTGGAAACAGGCGAATTTGATTACGCGTGGAACCTGCAATTGGCACCAGATGTGATTGCAAAAATGGAAGAAGGCGGCAAAGGCAAAGCGATTTCTGCTTTTGGTGCGCTGGTTGAGCGGATTGAGATGAACCTCACCAACCCATCCCCTGATCTGCCAGCAGAGACACGGGCAACGGTTGCTGAACCACACCCGATCCTGAGCGACAAACGCGTACGCGAAGCACTGTCCAAAGCCATCGACCGCGATATCTTGGTCGAAGTGGGTTATGGCCCAGCAGGTCGCCCGACCTGTAACTTGGTTCCTGCTCCTGCAATCTATGCGTCTGACAACACAGGTTGTCTGAAGCAAGACATCGAAGGCGCGAAAGCGTTGTTGGATGAAGCAGGTTGGACTGACACAGATGGTGACGGTATCCGCGACAAAGACGGCAAAAAGCTGTCCCTGTTGTACCAAACATCCACAAACGCTGTGCGTCAGGATTTCCAAGCGTTGATCAAACAGTGGTGGTCTGAAATCGGTGTAGAAACAGAATTGCGTAACCTTGACGCGTCTGTATTCTTTGGTGGCGACCCAGGCTCGCCTGACACATTCCAAAAGTTCTATGCTGACGTGGAAATGTACGCCAACGTGTTTGACGGTACAGACCCACAGGCATACCTGGCAGCATACCGTTGTGGCAACGAGCCAAAGCCATCCAGCCAGTGGCAGGGTGAAAACATCAACCGTTTCTGTGATCCAGCCTATGACGCGCTGATCGACGAGCTGGCCGTAACAGGCGACCTTGAGAAGCGTGGCGAGATTGCCAAGAAAATGAACGACATGCTGACAAAAGACACCATGACAATCGTTCCGCTGGTGGACCGTGGTCGGGTTTCCGCACACGCCAACAGCCTTGGTGGTGTTGTTCTGAACGTGTTCGACAGTGAGCTGTGGAACGTGGCGGACTGGTACCGCGTTAAGTAAGCGATTGTAAAATTGGTTTGGGGCCTTTGGCGATTTCCGTCAAAGGCCCCAATCACTCCTTCAAGATATAAACTGAGACGTCGATGCTGACTTTCACCATTCGCAGACTTTTGCTGTCGATCCCGACGCTTTTGTTTATCTCTTTGGCTATTTTTATGCTGCTGCAACTGTCGCCGGGCGATCCCATGGCGCAAGTGCCCCTGACCGTTCCTCCGGAAGTTAAGGAAAAAATGCGCGAGGCTTTGGGCCTAGGTCAGCCCGTTTACGTGCAATACTGGAAGTGGCTCGTGCAGTTTTTCTGGATCGAACCTCTGGTCTTTGTGGACTGGGCTACCGCCAATACGTGGTGGGCAGGTTGGTTGCCTGACACTGGTTTCGCCGAAGGCAAATTGCGCGTGATTTCATGGCAGACCCGTGGTCCTGTAATGGATCTAGTGATCCAATCCTTGCCCCAAACGTTCTGGGTTGTTGGGATGTCATATGTGGTGGGCGTGGCGATTGCGCTGCCCATCGGGATTTATTCGGCCTATCGACATTATTCGGTGTTTGATCAAACGGGCACGTTTGTCACCATGATCGGATTTTCCATCCCGCCGTTCTTTACAGGGCCGCTGATGATTTGGATCTTTGCGGTACAGCTTGGGTGGCTGCCATCAAAGTACAATACGGTTTTGGATGTGGTGGATTGGGACACGTTTGTGTTGCAGATGAAGCAGATGGTGCTGCCTGTTATGGTGCTGGCGCTGCAAACCACAGCGCAGATCAGCCGCTATATGCGATCTGCCATGCTCGATAACTTGAAACAAGACTATGTGCGTACGGCGCGCGCTAAAGGTTTGAAAGAGGGTGTCGTTGTGATGGTGCATGTTCTGCGCAATTCGATGATCCCTGTGATCACGGTCATTGCGCTGGGCATTCCTGCCATCTTTGGCGGTGCGATTATCACCGAGAACGTCTTTGCGGTGAACGGGTTGGGGTACCAACTGCTGATCGCGCTGTTTGCCAGTGACATTCCGACGGTAATGACCTTTACCTTCATCTTCGCGATCCTGATCGTGTTGTTTAACCTGATTGCCGACGTCCTTTATGGCGTGCTTGATCCGAGGATCCGCTATGACTGATACCAGCCCGAACCCGAACGATCCTTTGGCAGAGCCAATTCCTTTGGCGCCACCTACCAGCCAGACGCAAGATATCTGGCGCCAGTTCAAACAGCACAAAGGCGCTGTGTTGGGCGGTGGGTTTTTGATGTTCATCACGTTGTTCGTGTTGATTGGCCCGTTCATCTGGACGTTGGAAGCCACAAAACTGGATATTCGCGCCAAAGACATGCGCCCGATTGTCTGGGGGTTGTGGAGTGATGAGGCCAAGGTGGGCTGGAACCATCCGTTTGGCACGGATCAATTGGGCCGCGATTTGCTAAGCCAGATGATTGAAGGGGGTCGTGCGTCCATGGCTGTCGGCTGGGCTGCGATGATCCTGTCTTTGTTGCTGGGCACGGCTGTTGGGGTGCTGTCGGGGTTCTTTAAGCGGCTCGATTTCATTTTGATGCGGTTCACTGATTTGATGTTGTCTTTGCCGTTGCTGCCGATCTTGTTGGTGGCAGTGACGCTATTTCGTGAAAAGCTGAGCAAGACGTTCGGCATTGAAACCGGCATGTTCATCCTGATCGTTGGGGTGATTGGCATCACCAGTTGGATGCAAACAGCGCGAATTGTACGCGCGGATGTGCTGGCCTTGAAAGAACGTGAATTTGTATTGGCGGCCCATTCTATTGGGACGCGGCCAGGCAAGATTATTACGCGGCATCTGCTGCCCAATGTGCTGTCTCCGATTATGGTGTCGGCGACGCTCGGTCTTGCCGTAGCAATCATCACCGAAAGTGCATTGTCGTTTTTGGGTGTGGGGTTTCCGTCGGATTTCCCGACATGGGGTAAGTTATTGGCCGACGCGGTTCAACGTATGAACCTGTACCCAGAGCGCGTGTTTCTGCCAGGATTGCTGATTTCCCTGACTGTGTTGTCGGTGAACTATATCGGCGATGGACTGCGTGATGCGCTCGATCCGCGTATGCGGGGGCGGTAGATTCTAGGTATTTTTGGAACATTGAAGGCCCTTTAGGGGGTCTTTTTTGTTCAAGGTATCGATTTCGCCTTTTTTCGCAGATGGCGATTTTCTGGGTTAACCCCTTATTTTATGGAGTTTATTGGCGTTAACCACGCTGCCACATTTCTGGCTAATCGTCACAATTTGCGCAAAATTTTTCTTGAAATCGTCTTGAACACGTCGATTCAAAGCCCGTTTCCCCCGTCATCAACAAGATCAAGCGAGGCAAGACGTCTTGCAAAAACAAGTATCGAGTTGAGGAAACCAAAATGAGCAATTCTATCCTACGTCTGGAAGCAGACATGATGATCAGCCACGTAACAGCAGAAGCCGAAACGGCAACAGATCGCGTTGCGTATCTGACTGGCAACACAGCCCCCCGCGTTCGCGAAGCGCTTGAGAACACACCATTGCGGTTCTCTTTGGTGGCACCGACAGCACGCAAAATCCGCGTCGCAGCATAAGAATTACGCATGCAGGGCTGACAAGCCCACATGTAGGACGAGGGTCGAGGGCCGCGCAGTTTTGTGCGGCCTTCCCCGTTTTTAGGCTGCAAAGACGGAAAACCACGGGCGAAAAGCGCCGCGGTATTTGTGTGATCAGTTGATGGGGGCCGCGAAAGGGAACAACGGGACGCCTTGGGGTTCTGCAGTTAGCATCGTGCCTTGATCAGAGGATCGCAATCCATATCCTTTTGCTTTGAGCCGTGCCTTTAGATCAGTATCGGATGTTGCGGATTGCATATCTGCGCGCAAAACCTCGTGGATTTGGCGGATCGTGAATGGGTCCAGACGTTGGTGGATCATGGTGTGCTCCTTACTCAAACTTTGCGCCAAGATACACGGCGCCTAATAAAGTTAGGTTAAGAGCGGAGTTTGGCGGGAAATGTTCGATAATTGGGTCAGAGTGTGGCTTTGTGCGGCGCGGGAGGTGGGCGCAGGCATTGGGTGCTTCTGCGAACCATTTGCCGCAAAAGGAGAGTTGGTTTTGTGGACGGGTTGGCTTGGTTGCGCAAAGCTTTTTGGTGCGAGCGGGGGGACTTGAACCCCCACGTCCATACGGACAACAGATTTTAAGTCTGGCGTGTCTACCGATTCCACCACGCTCGCGCACCTAAGTGTGTGGGATACATTGCGTTTTGTACGGCTTTTGTAAATGGGGCAGTGGTTCAGATATTGGCTTTTTTCAGGGCGCGTTCCCGCTGCGCAATGTAAAGGGTCGCTGCAATGATGATTGTGGCGCCAAACAGTGTGGGAATGTCAGGTGTTTCGTCAAAGAAGAAATAGGCGGCAATGCCGATAAAAACGAGCCGTAGGTAAGTGACAGGGGTCAAAAGGGCGGCGTCGGCGTGGCGGTACGCTTCGATATCGCCGATGCCCCGTGTGGTAGAGGTGATTACCAATGCAAACATAGCGATCCATGTGACATTGAGGCTCGGTAGGGTCATGGCGGGGGCGGCGATGGGTATGGAGACGATGACCATAATGACAACAGATGAGAAGTAGGTCGAAAAAGGGCCGTCCGCATTGGACAGATTGCGCGACATGGTGAGCGCCATGGCGAATGTCAGCGAGGAGCCCATTGCGGTCAGCAAGCCAAGTTCTAGCGCATCAAAACCCGGTCGCAATATAATTATAACGCCAACAAACCCTACAAGAATCGCGCCGATGCGTCTTGGTCCGATCTTTTCGCCGTGGATCAGAATGGCGAGGACCGTTGCAAAGATTGGGGCGGTGAAGAACAGGACTGTGGTGGTAGCAAGCGGAATAGTGGCAATTGTGTAAAACCCCATCTGCGTTGATATCGCGATCAGGAACCCACGGATCAAATGGCCGCGCATGTCGGTAAATTGCAGTTTGCCACGCAACTTGGATGAGACAGCCAGAACGGCGAGAATGGCGATAAGTGTTAGAGCCGCGCGCCCAAGGACGACCATGCGGCTGTCGAGCTCTTGGCTGGCAACACGCGCAGCGATGGTCATGGCGGAGGAAGCGACCACAGATAACATCATCCACTTTAGACCGCGCCAGTTATCCCGTTCGGGAGCTGGGGTCAGATTTGGGGTTGTGCCGTGAATGGAATGCTTGGCCATGAAAATTTCCGCGTGTTTGAACCAGCGGTACGCCTTTGACAGCGAGGCGACAAGGCAGACGATGCGGAATTAAATACTTTCACCAAAAAGAGATGTGGGTTTGGGTTTAACCCCGCGGGCTTTCGCCCTATGTGTTTGGCATGCGTAAATTTATTCCTGGGCTGAAAAGCCATCCGACTGTGTCTGTTGTTCGAATGTCTGGCGTGATTGCGTCGGGTGGAAGGTTCGGCGGTGGGCTGAACGATGCAGGGTTAGCGGCCCAATTGGACAAAGCGTTCAAGAAAGGCAAACCCGAAGCTGTCGCCTTGGTGATCAACTCGCCAGGTGGCTCGCCTGTGCAATCCTCGTTGATTGGCGCGCGGGTGCAGCGTTTGGCCGAAGAAACCGATACAAAAGTCTATGCGTTTTGCGAGGATGTGGCGGCGTCGGGTGGATACTGGCTCGCCTGTGCGGCGGATGAGATTTATGTAGACCCAAGTTCTGTTGTCGGGTCCATCGGTGTGATTTCGGCGTCCTTTGGATTTACGGGTCTGATGGAAAAGCAAGGAATTGAGCGACGTGTGCATACGGCGGGTGAAGATAAATCTATGCTTGATCCGTTCCGTCCTGAACGGGCCGAAGATGTGGAGCGCTTAAAGGATTTACAGCGTGTGATTCATCAGAACTTTATCGATCATGTGAAGGCGCGGCGCGGCGAAAAGCTGGCGGATCGTGATCTGTTCACAGGTGAGATTTGGGTGGGCCAAAAGGCCGTGGACGAAGGGCTGGTGGATGGTGTCGGCCATCTCGTGCCATTCATGAAGGACCGTTTTGGGGACAAAGTGAAGTTCAACGTCATGGGCCAGAAGAAATCACTGATGCAGCGGTTCGGGGTTCAGGCAGCCGTGGGCGATGCAGTTGCAACTGTCGAAGACAGCGCGCTTTGGGCGCAATACGGGGTGAAGTGATGTCAAAAATTGTCATCCTCTTTCTGATTTTCATCATGGTTCTGGGCATCTTTGGCAAGCTGCGTCTGCCCAAAGTGAGCAACCCGTTCAAACGCAAAACCGTGAAAGCGACCCAGAAGTGCGAGAGCTGCGGGCGGTACAATATGGCGGGCGAAAAGTGTTCCTGCGGGAAGGACGCCTGATGTACCGCGCGGCGCTGATCACAGGCGGGGCCAAACGGCTGGGTCGCGAATTGGCGCTGGCACTTGCGCGGCGCAAGATCGATGTTGCCGTGCATTACAATGGATCCGTGGATGAAGCAGCAGAGACAGTTGCGCGCGCGGCATCCTACGGCGTGAAAGCGGTGACTTTGCAGGCGGACCTGCTGGATCTGGACGCGACACAGGAATTGGTGGGGCGGGCGTCTAAGGCGCTTGGTAAACCGCTTGATGTGTTGGTGAATAATGCGTCGATTTTTGAATATGATACGTTGAAAACAGCTACGCCCGAACACTGGGAGCGGCATATCAATTCAAACTTGCGCGCGCCGTTTTTCTTGACGCAAGCCTTTGGTGCGCAAGTACCCGAGGCTGTGACGGACGAGAATGGCGAGGTGAAAGCGACCTCGGCGGTGGTAAATATCCTGGACCAGCGAGTGCGCAAGCTGACACCTGAATTCATGACCTATACGATTGCCAAGATGGGGCTTTGGGCGTTCACGCAAACTGCAGCGCGGGGGATGGCTCCTGTGACGCGGGTGAACGGCATTGCGCCCGGCTCCACCGTCATCGGTGAACGGCAAAGCCAAGAGCATTTCAACAACCAGCGCAAAGCAACGATCCTTGAACGTGGGTCCAATCCCGATGAGATTGTAGCGGCTATGAATTACCTGCTCGACAGTCCTGCAGTGACGGGTCAATTGCTGAATGTGGACGGCGGGCAGCACCTTGGATGGCGTACACCTGACATTCAGGGCTAGGCCGATGCGGTCTCAATTTTTGGGTGTGCTGACGGGATTTGTCCACGAAGTTAAGTAATATTAAGTTTCTGTAACATTTTTATTAATGTTTTCAGGAATTTGTGCGGTGCTAATGTTTTTATTGTTTAAAAACAACGCTGTAAATAACTGCCTAAAAAATAGGCAAACCGTAGAAGCGTGCCAAAACAAAGGAAAAATCTTGGCTCACGAGGAGTTATCCGCAGAGTTATCCACAGGAGCCGTGGACAGAAAAATCCTTGTGTGGCCACTTGTTTCGGTGCAGCCGCGACGGGAATCAGGCATAGAGGACCTATGAGCGAGCAGACCGACGATAATTTACCAGAAGAAGGCCAAGCCAAGGCGGATACTCCGAAGGGCTATAAGGTAATTCAGGGCTATGTAAAAACTCTGGACGGCAGTCCGGGGGTCTATCGGATGCTCAACCGTCAGGGCGAAGTTCTATATGTCGGAAAGGCGCGGAACCTGAAAAAACGGGTTTCGAACTATGCCAAACCGCATGGGCATTCGGCGCGGATCGGGCGCATGATTGCGGCCACGGCGACAATGATGTTTCTGACAACCAAGACAGAGACCGAAGCGCTGTTGTTGGAGCAGAACCTTATTAAACAGTTAAAGCCACGGTACAATGTGCTGCTGCGCGACGACAAAAGTTTCCCGAATATCATGGTCACAAAAGATCATGATTTTCCACGCATCACCAAACATCGCGGGGCTAAGACGCAGAAGGCCGATTACTATGGGCCATTCGCCAGTGCGGGGTCGGTGAACCGAACCTTGCATCAATTGCAGCGGGTGTTCTTACTGCGCAATTGTACGGACAGCGATTTTTCGACGCGCACGCGGCCGTGTTTGCAATACCAGATCGCGCGGTGTTCTGCACCTTGTGTGGGGCATATCAGCGGAGAAGACTACGGCGAATTGGTGCGCGATGCAGGGCGTTTTTTGCGTGGATCGTCTACGGAAGTGCAAGAGGCGTTGGCCAAGCAGATGGGCGAGGCATCCGAAAAGATGGAGTTTGAGCGCGCAGCGGCCCTGCGCGATCGCATCAAGGCACTAACCAATGTGCAGCAGGCGCAAGGGATCAATCCCGAAGGGGTGCGCGAGGCGGATATCGTGGCGCTTCACATGGAGGGCGGGCAGGCCTGTGTGCAGGTGTTCTTCATCCGCGCCAATCAAAACTGGGGCAACCGTGCCTATTTCCCGCGCACAGGGTCAGGGGCCGAAGCTGCTGAGGTGTTGGAAGGATTTTTGGGGCAGTTTTATTCAAACAAAACGCCGCCCAAACAGGTGTTGTTGTCAGATGCAGTAGAGAACCACGATTTGGTGGAACAATTGCTGACAGACAAGCGCGAGAAAAAGGTTGAGGTGCTGGTTCCCCAGAGAGGCGAAAAAGCCGATCTGGTGGCAGGCGCGTTGCGCAATGCACGCGAAAGTTTGGCGCGGAACATGGCGGAAAGCGCAACGCAGGCCAAACTGTTGGCAGGATTGAAAGAGGCATTTGATCTGGACGAAATCCCGCAGCGGGTTGAGGTCTACGACAACTCGCACATCCAAGGGACCAACGCAGTTGGTGGTATGATTGTGGCGGGGCCCGAAGGGTACATGAAATCGGCCTATCGCAAGTTCAATATCAAAGGCGATGATCTGACGCCCGGTGACGACTTTGGCATGATGAAAGAGGTTCTGAACCGCCGCTTTGCCCGATTGTTGAAAGAAGACCCTTTTCGAAAATCCGAGAATTGGCCGGGACTGATCCTGATTGACGGTGGGGCGGGACAAGTGTCGGCGGTCCGTGAAATTTTCCGCAAGCTGAATGTGCATGATGTGCCGTTTATCGGGGTGGCCAAGGGCACGGATCGGGATGCAGGCAAAGAAGAGTTCTATCGCCCCAACGGTAGCAAGTTTGCGCTGCGATTTAATGATCCCGTGTTGTATTTCGTGCAGCGCTTGCGCGATGAGGCACACCGTTTTGCCATTGGGACCCACCGTGCGAAGCGATCGAAGGCACAGTTTGCCAATCCGCTGGACGAAGTGGCGGGTGTTGGCGCAGGGCGCAAACGGGCATTGTTGTTGCATTTTGGCTCGGCTAAGGCGGTTTCTCGCGCAGGTCTCGAAGATTTGAAGGCGGTTGACGGGATTTCGGGTGCTTTGGCGCAGACAATCTATGACTTCTTCCATGACAAAGGCTGAGCCATTGGCTATGTCTTTGGAAATCTAAGCGTTTTCCAGCGAGTCCCGTTTATGCAGTGGAACATTCCTAACATTCTGACCGTGATGCGGTTGATCGCAGCCCCCGGTGTGGCGATCCTGTTCTTGTATTTCCAACGGCCTGTGGCGGATTGGGTGGCGCTGGTGTTGTTTATCACTGCGGCGCTGACGGATTTTCTGGACGGCTATCTCGCGCGGCTGTGGAAACAAGAGAGCAAGTTTGGCGCGATGCTGGACCCGATTGCCGACAAGGCAATGGTGATCATTGCGTTGGTGATTATCGTGGGGCTGTCAACGGCGGATAAGCTGGTGATGGATGCGTGGATCTTGTTGCCAGCCACTGTGATCCTGTTTCGCGAAGTGTTTGTATCTGGCCTGCGAGAGTTTTTGGGGGCTTCGGCGGGGACGTTGAAGGTGACCAATCTGGCGAAATACAAGACAACGGTGCAGATGATTGCCATTGCGGTGTTGTTTGCGAAGGGCGTGTTTGAACACCACTATTTGAACCTGGTCCAAGGCATGGACGCCGAAATCTATGATGGCGTCATGTCAGGCGCGATTGAGGATGTGAATGGCGTTGCAAGTTACGCTATGTGGATGGACGGGACGTGGACCGTTGGCGTGGTCCTGTTGTGGATCGCAGCGGCGCTGACAGCGGTAACCGGGTGGGATTACTTTGCCAAGTCCTTGCCATTTCTGCGGGAGCCAAAGGTGTGACTCTAGAGGTCGTTTATTTTGCATGGGTGCGCGAACGCATCGGTTTGCCGCGTGAAACAGTCGAAACAGACGCTGCGACGGTTGCAGACTTGGTCGCCGAGTTGCGGGCGCGAGAGGATCGGTATGATCTGGCGTTTAGCGATGTGTCCGTTGTGCGTGTAGCGCTTGATCAGGTGTTAAGCGACTTTGATGCGTCGCTGAAAGGCGTGCGCGAAGTGGCGTTTTTCCCACCTATGACAGGTGGTTGATATGGCCGTTCGGGTGCAGCGCGAAGACTTTGATTTAGGGGCAGAGCTGGCTGCATTGCGCGAGGGGCGCACAGACATCGGTGCGCTGGTGAGTTTTTCTGGACTTGTGCGCGATGATACAGGCGATTTGCAAGCGCTGGAGTTGGAGCATTATCCGGGCATGACCGAAAAAGCCTTGGCCGAGATCGAATCTGAGGCGCATCGGCGTTGGGATTTGAATGCCACGCTGATTGTGCATCGCTTTGGCCCGTTGGAACCCGGTGAGCAGATCATGATGGTGGCGGCGGCGTCGCCACATCGCAAGGCGGCCTTTGAGGCAGCAGATTTCTTAATGGATTTCCTGAAGTCCCGCGCCCCGTTTTGGAAGAAAGAAACCGGGACGGATGGCGCAAAATGGGTCGATGCCAAAGAAGATGACGAGGCCGCGCTGAAACGCTGGTAAGCACCGTTGATGTTCGATTAGCTTTCTGTCGCCTGCGCCGCTGCGGCTTGATAGGCTTCTAGCTGGGCCTGCAATTCACCTGCTTCGCGCCGTGCGGCTCCCAAACCTTCCATCGCGGCAGAGAGTTCGGCCTCGGATTGGGTCAACTGGTTTGTCAGTTCAAATTCACGCTGTTGGATATAGGTCATCGCCTGGTCGCGGGCCTCTTCTGCTTCGTGCAGTCGGTGTGCCAGATCGTCGATTTCGGTGATGTTGACAGAATTTACACTGTTCAACCGCCCATAGGCCCACCGCAGCAACCATCCCGCAAGGAAAGTCAGGAACAGCGCAACGGCGATGATGATAATCAGCTCGGTTCTATTCATCAGATGAGTCTTCCTCGGATACTGTCGTGGGCGCGTCGTCTGTTACCAGACGGAACGCAATGCGGCGGTTGGCAGCGCGACCGTTTTCGGTGCCGTTGTCCGCTAGCGGTTGGGTTTCACCAAACCCTTTGGCTGTCAGGCCATTGATCAAAATACGGCGGGCCAGCAGGCCAGACAGCACCGCATCCGCACGTTGTTGGCTAAGGGCTAGGTTCATTTCATCGCGGCCTTGACTGTCCGTGTGACCTTCGATCACAAACCGTGTGTCAGGACATTCGCGCAAGATATCGGCGATGGCATCCAGCACACCTTGGCTCGACGCTTCGATGGTAGAAGAGCCGGGTGCAAAGGCGATCTGTTGTTCAGCGAGCACTGCATTTAGCTGCGCCTCGCATTGGCGGGCATCCAGGGGATTGTCCTTGGCGATCAATTTTGGATCGTGCTGGACGTCAATTTTATACCCATTACCTGACCCCAAACGCACAGCGAACAGTTTGGACATGATGGTCGTGATTTCTGGTTTTGCGCTGATCCCGCGGATCGAAACTTCTTCAGGCTGCACAATAACAGAACCGTGGCGCAGTTCTGACAGACCTTCGAGCCCTGCAAGGACACGCGTGGGCCAGCCATCGGGCAGGTTCGGGTCGATCAAAGTTTTGTTGTCCACCGCGTCTGCGCCAAACAGGGCAGCAGCAAACGCGCCGACGCTTTCTTTGGCCTGTTGGTTTTGAATGCGCCCCCGTAATTGCACCAGCCCTTCTGGGCTTCGCGTCGCCACAAACTCGGGCGCTTCGGTCGCGGCTTGCGTGCCGTCTATCGCTATTTTAGGGGGCAGGACCGCTTGTAATGAAAACAGCTCTGGTAGCCCGTTTTCAAGCGCGCCAACCAGTGTGTCAAATCGGCTTTGGCTCACGTCGTCTGTGGCAACAAGAGAAATATCGCTGTCGGACACATCCAACGTGCCACCGCCAAGGGCCGCGAGGGTTTGGATGCTTGGGATAATCGCTTGGTCCCATTCGGTGGTCGGAACGCCAAGACCAATGTCACAGATCAGTTTTTGTTCCCCACCCGCCTTACGCACCGCGCGCAGGATACGATCCCGCGATGCACGGGTGTCAGACGAACAAGATTGCAGTTCTACATCATCCCCATCAATGCGCATACGGAACCGAAACGGGGCAATCACAGGGCGCGGCGCAGAGATGTCCATGATCAGAACAACACCGTCGGGCTTTGCCTTAAGCAGTGCTTGTTCGACGTTGGATTGCTCTTCTGGGGATTCGGTCACGGCTGTGACGCGGACCTCTTCTGGTGTGATCGAGATTTTCGACCGTTTGAGTTGTTCCAAGCTTTCCAACCCGAAATCAAGATTGGTGGCCCAACCAGAGGGCACGCGGTGTTCTGTGCTTTCCAGCATATCCGTCACCGTGCCCCCATCGGCAATCTTTGCCGCACGATCGAGGATAAATGTCCGCCCAACCCGTTCAGGGATCAAACCGATCAGCGATATGCGATCCAGATTGCGCAACACTTCGAGCGAAAAGCGCGGTTCTACGATTTCTGAGGATTGAAGCACCGTGGTACGGTCTGAAATACGATTGCTGTCGATGACTTGCCCCATTATTTCAAGGGCTTGCAGGCGTGCGGCCTCATCAGGGGCTAGTCCAGTAAGGTGCACCACAAGCCCGTCGGGGCGAATAGTGGCCCAGTTTTGACCAGAGGCCAGCAGCGCCTTATCGACGGATTCTTGGGTTGAGCTTTCCACATATTCCACCGCGCGGCTGGCCAAGAAAAAGGCCGCCGCTGCCACCAGAACAAAGCTGATTGCAGAAAACAGTAGGGCGGTGCGATGCATTCAAATCCTCGGGCGTGTGTGTTGCGAACGGGTGTAGTAGATCATTGGATAGGGATCAAGTTAGCCAATGAGAATTGCAAGCGCCCAAAACACGATAGGAATGAGCCCTGCTTCGCGGTTTGAGCGAAACAGATGCATGCAGTTTTGTGGGTCGTTGATATCCAGCTTGCGCAGTTGCAGCGTAAGATGTGCGCCAAAACCCCAGATGCCCACAAATACGAGTAGGAAAACAAGGGGATTGGACAGCAATTGTGCGACCGCTGTGGGGGTGAAAATGCTGAGCAACATCAAGGTCATGGCGATCACCTGAAAGATGAACAGCCAGCGCGGCGTGTTGTCGGCGAAAAGCCGCGCAGTGGATTTTACGCCGATCAGCGCGTCGTCTTCGATGTCTTGGTGGGCGTAGATCGTGTCATAGAACAGCGTCCATGCGATCCCTGCGAGGTAAAGGAGCACGGGCGTTAGGGTCAGTGATCCTGTGTGGGCGGCCCAAGCCAGCAGCGCGCCCCAGTTAAAGGCCAAACCGAGAAAGACCTGCGGCCACCATGTGAAACGTTTCGCAAAAGGATAGATCGCTACGGGCAAAAGGGACAGGACACCGAGCGCGATAGTGAACCAGTTGAACGTGAAAAGGATACACGCGGCCAATAAGGCTTGGATAATCATCCAAGTGGCGGCCTGTTTGGTTGTGACTTGGCCTGACGGGATAGGACGGGATCGGGTGCGTTCCACTTGGGCGTCTATGTGGCGGTCAGTGATGTCGTTCCATGTGCAACCCGCCCCACGCATCAGAAACGCACCAATGGCGCAGCCCACAGCGATCCAGCCGTCCATCGGTTGCAGGCCAGCAGGATCCAAGATGATAGCGAGCAGCAGCCCCCACCAGCAAGGGATCAGCAAAAGCCAAGTACCCGCTGGGCGATCCGCGCGGGACAGGCGCAAGTAAGGTCGCGACCAAAGCGGACAAAAGCGATCCACCCAATTCAAGTCTGTGGCGTCGGCCACGCGCCCGCCATCAGCGTTTGGCAGGGCGGTTTGAGGGTCTGGCGTCTGGTTTTGATCGGTCATATGGTGCGCCCATGAAGCAAGCGAAAATCAGGCTCTATGTAGACGCGGACTTGGCCGAGGGGCAAGCGGTAGCAGTGTCGCGGGATCAAGCGCATTACCTTTTTGCGGTGATGCGGCTGCAAGTTGGCGCGCGCGTGGCGCTGTTTAACGGGCGC